>JAIEPX010000007.1 GCA_019748175.1 Gammaproteobacteria bacterium | reverse complement strand
TTTTGCTGCTGAGCGCGTTGAGCTTGTTGCTGCGCACGTTGTAGATTTTGCTGCTGAGCGCGTTGAGCTTGTTGCTGAGCATGTTGCAGATTTTGCTGCTGAGCGCGTTGAGCTTGTTGCTGCGCACGTTGTAGATTTTGCTGCTGAGCGCGTTGAGCGTGCTGTTGAGCACGTTGCTGATTTTGCTGCTGAGTTTGTTGTTGAGATTGTTTATGGGCAGTCTGTTGCGTTGTTTGTTGTACCTGCTTATGCACACGTTGTTGATTCTGTTGTTTAGCTTGTTTTCTGGCGTCTTGCTGGGTTCTAGATTGTGTCTCGTGTAGTTTTTGTTGGTTGAGTTTTAATCTCTGCCGACTCTGTTTACTTAGGCTTTCAATAAAGGCTTCTTTATATTTAAATATTGTTGATAGGGCATTAGTTTGTGTTTTACCTGGTAAAATAAGAGTACCGTTTTGTTTGTTATCTCTGACGATCTTTTGAAAAGTATTTTTGGGTGCCTGATTGTGATTATTCGAGTTAGTGGCTTTCGTTGAATCAGTTCGCTTTTTTATAATATCTTTTAGAGTCTCAACGTATGATTTATTTGATACCGGCGCAGCTCTATTAAGGGGTGTGCTATTCTTAACGGGAGCATGAAAAGTTGATTGAGCGCCACTTTTTTGGTGTGCAGCCCCATTTTTACTGTTAGTCCCATAGGCAAAGTGCGGATCTCGATCGGGCGGTGTAACACACTTTTTCCCGCCTTCCTCATTATGCGAATTATCTGGATTGGTTGAGGCCAATAAGACAGGTATACAAGCAGTATATTTTCTTGTATGTACAATATCTGCTACCGTTTCTTTCCTCTTGTTTCTAATCGTTAAATCAGCGCCTAACGCCTTTAAATCTCGCAAAATATTATGTCGATTATTCTCAGCAGCAATATGTGCTATTGTATTACCGGTGTAATTCTGAATGAGCAGTATATCTTCTATTTTTGCACCACAACCCAATATTTCTTCTATCATAGGTTTGTAACCATTTTTTACTGCGACGTGTAACAGCGTGTTAAGCTTTTTGGATTTGCCCATAGGGTAACATTGGGTCAGCATTATCCCGCGTTTGCGGGGGGTGCAAATTTCTTTAGCTCGTATCAACACCTCAGAAAATTGGTCAAAACGGTTTGCGCTAACTGCAATTTCAAAATATTGAGGCAATTGCTCAAGCGTTATTTTTTTAATGTTAACATCTTTTGGGATTGGAGATTTATTATTTGCAGGAGCGCCAGCGGGTATTGCCCATTCATGATATCCACCTCGACCGTGTTTGTCGGGGTGCAAAGACAACCAATGTTTACTATGTTTTTTATGCTGACTCGCGGATACTAAACGCATAACGCCTAACCGACCATTTGCTGTTAAGCTTGAACAATGTTCCCATGTAAATAAATCTTTTCCTGGTGGTTGTGTTTTACACTTTCTGATCGTATCAATTAAAAAAGCATTACTAACTTCAGAGCATAATTGCATACCATCTTTTTCTAACTCGACGAGCTGAATCACAAGTTGTTCATTGCAGATTCTAAAGTGTTCTTCTCTCCTTTTTCCGAAATCTTTTTCATCAAGTTGAACTTCAAAATAACAACTATAAGGAAGCGTAGTTATTTTTTTTTCATCATCCTTTAAAACAGAAGCTTCATTTTGGACTATTGCGGGTTCCTGGATTTTAGTCTGCATAATGCAAAGCTCTCAGAAAATCATCGATTGAATCAGCTAGAAAATACGTTGTTGTTGGCATTGAATGCCCGTCCCATTCTTCAGTCTCATCTTCATCGAATGTTTCTAATGCGATATCGCCATACAGGAAAGACCAAACTTGTTCTTTTCCATCAACCCACTTTAGAAAAAAAATCTCATTATACAAACCTTTAGCAAACGGCAAAGTTTCAGGCCCTAAAATATCTGAATAATTATTTATAATATTCCATATGTTATCAGAGGAGTTTATTTGTTCATTTAATGTATAAAAAAAACTAATCAACTTTGATTCATCATTACGAATTTGATTTAATTTAGGTCGTCCTCCATTATAATTGAGAAATATTTCTTTAAGTGATGGTGGTATAGAGTGCTTATAGTGCTCTTCAAGGGTTTTAAATTCTTCCTTCGATGGGGCTGGTTTGAAGTTTTTTTCAATGGGAAAAATTTCTAATTGAGCTACTGAAAATGGCTCCTCTATCGAAACAGCTATGTGTGTGTCATCATCTGGCAATGGCCGTTCACGCCGTAGCAATTCCCAGATGGGGTCTTCAGTAGCAAGATCAAAAACACCTCGATGAACATTGTCTTTTAAATTAATATCAGCGCCTTTCTTCAATAATAGTTCAACCATTTTTAGCAGGTTTTTTTCAACGGCGATTAATATTGCAGTATATCCGTCTTTCCTCTGAAAATTGATATTTGCACCAGCATCCAAAGCGGCATTGACTGTATTAATGTCATTCTGTTGCGCCCCAAATAATAGTTCATAATTCTTCAGAATTTGGTAGATGGTGGAATGACTTGAAGCCAAGCTACTGGCGATTTCATGATGATGATTTTGAATTAATGGGTTTGCGCCTTCTTGTAAAAGATAAGCAACAAGTGGCTCATCATCCTTATCCACCGTCAGCATTAATGCTGTGTAACCATCATTTTCAGATTGGTAATTAATATCGGCTCCTTCAGAAAGATAATGTTTTATTTTTGAGATCTGTGGGGAGGTAGATTCAATTTCTGAAAAAAGTGCTCTTGATGCCTCAAGTAAACTAATTTTATTCATAAAAAGCTCCTTTATTTATAAGGGTAGGTCTAAAAAAACAATGGGTGCCATTATTGATGATAAATTGCGCTGCATTACTTAAAGTCTTTATATGTTCGAGAAAAGATCTTATTTTAAGATTAGTTGCTAGTTGAAATACATTTCGGCCATCGGTACAGGTCAATGACATATCTGCTCCAAGTGACAGAAAAAGTTCAATCATTTCTTCTTGGTCTTGCTCGACAGCGATCATGAGGGCAGTATAACCCCCAGGGCCTTGAAAATTGATCATCGCTCCGGCATCGACAACAGATTTTACAGTATCTAGATTGTTATTCATGGTCGCGAATAATAGCTCGTGATCTTTAAGAATGGGATAAAGTAATGCTTCTGAGGAGATCAGTTGGCTTGCTATTTTATTCTCATTGTTTTTCTGCAGTGGATCAGCGCCTTGGTGTAATAAATATTCTGCTATCCTATAGTGTTGTTCTTCAATTGCTAGCATTAATGGAGTATAGCCATTATCTAACAATGAGTAATTGATATCAGCACCGCTAATAAGCAGATTTTTTATACGGCGCACTCTCGGAGTTAATGATTTAACTTCGTTCATTAACTCGATGGATAAATTATTGATATCAGTCATTGGGTCCACTGTAAGTTCGATCGTCTTGAAGAGTTTCATCCAAGATACTTTCTTCATCTTCAGGAATTCCATCCGTCCCTTCAAAAAAACTAAACATGTTGTTACTTGGATTAGATTGAGAAGTCCGAGGCGAAGCATTTTCCTCCGCTTCACGAGAACGCTTAGCAAGTGACAGTAATTGATGAATTTCATCGTCATTGTCATTAACGAGGTCAAAAACACCTCGGCCATCCGCGCGAGGAATGGATAAGTCAGCGTCTTGCGCTATTAAAAACTCAACGAGCGCATAACAACGACATTCTACAGCAATTAACAGCGCTGTGTGGCCTTGATGAGAACGAAAATCTATGAGGGCTTTGTCGCCCACGAGTAAAGATCTAAGAGTTGTTAAGTCAACAGCAGCAGTTGCAAAGATAAATTCGTAACCTTTTAATATTGCATAAATGCCTGTGTTGCTAGAGGCAAGATCTCGTGCTGTATTACCGCGATTATTTTTCAACAAAGGATCAGCGTTACATTTGAGCAAAAATTCAGCAAGCCGTTCATTTTGCTTATCTACAGCTAGCATTAGTGCGGAAATGCCTTTTGAGTCCTGATAATTAACATCAGCACCCAAATCAAGATATTCTTCAATTTGTCTAGCATTGGCATCTAAGGTGACAATATGTTCAAGCAGCAGCTGACCATATCTTTCTGCTGCGGGTAGTTTTGCTCCCTCAAGTTCTTTTTCCTTTTCCTTGAGAAGAGTATAAATAGGTGAACTTTTGGAAGCTAAATCACTGGCTAATTCTCCTTTTTTGTTACGAATAAGAGGGTCTGCTCCCAACTTTAATAAATATTCTACAATGCGATCGTGTTGACCATCTACTGATAGCATCAATGGGGTTTCGCCGAGATCATTTTGATAATTAATGTCTGCACCATTAGCTAGCATAGCATTAATCTCTCTAGCCGTCGGAGATTCTATTCTGCGAAATAAAGAATGAAGTTTTTCCTTAGTTTTAATAATGTAATCAGCTTTGTCTTTTTCTTTCTTTGCTTCCCTCTCTCTTGCAGCTGCTTCATTCAGCATTGTATTGTAGACTCTTTCATTGGCTCTTAAGTCGCGAATTATAGGTTCTAAATATTTCACGCCCTTGTACCACTCCTTAGCCAAGTCCGTATTATTTATTTTAAAGCCCATGCTCTTTTTCATGCGTGTAAATGTATTATACGTCGAATTCAATGAATCACGGGCATGATCATAATCCTTACTGGTTTCGGCTAATCTATTTTCGACATATTCTGATGGGTGCTCGGTGTTCCAATGATCTTCACTGGCGGACTCATAAGAATCCTTTTTCGATTTATATTCATCTTGAAGTGTTTTTAAGTACATTAATCTGCGCTTCCATATTACGTCAGCTATTTCATATTGCTTGATATGTATTTCGACAGGTTCTCTAAGTTGCTTACCCCCTATGCTGCTCATGCTCAGGTGGTGTTTAAATTTAGTGCTATAAAGCGAAGCCGCAGTAAAGCATATTTGGCCAGATTTACTGCTCATATACTGATCAATTTGATCTGATTGATCATATACGCTTTTTCTAATAAGTCGAAACATATTAGAGCTAAGTGAGCTCTCGTTAGCTTCGCAGATTATCATGCTCGGATGAAAGTTAAACAAAATGGCTGCTGTCCACAAATAACGAATTTCTATAGGGTCGCTACTGCTACTAATTGAATACAGAGGGAGGCAACGGATACCTTGCAACAGCCAGCCGCAGCTTGCACGCGCTAACCTTAAACTGTTATCAAGGATGTATTTAGAAATTACATCAATGGAATATTGAACGCGATCAGCATCTTCGGTAGGAAAACTCCGCCAAGAGCCATCATCATTTTTATGGGGATTAGTAGGCTCTTTTTGCTGTGCTTGTTGCTTTGTTTGTCGTTTTCCTTCAAATTGTGATTGATATTCAAGATTAAATTGATCAATACACTTCTTTTTTTCTGTAGCAGACAGCTTAGAGTTCCATCCGAATAGGTCGAGAAAGTCTTCATACTCTTTTTCCTTTTTAATTTCTTCTTTTTCTTGTTCTGTTTGCGCTTTTGTTTCTAGTAAATCTTTAAGACTTGATTTTTGCTGATTATTTTCATTTGCTTTCAGGTCTTCTTCTGAAGGGAACAATCCTTGAAGCTCGTGAGATTCTTCAAGCTTACTCAGTGCAACATAGATGCCATGAAAAAAATATTTATTCCTAAACGTATCATACTTAGTTTTATCAATAATACTGACAATACTGACACGATACTCATTTATGGCTAAAAGTATTGTTTCAATGCATGTTGAAACCGCTACACCTAACCGTTCTAACTTTGGATATTCTTCGGGATGGCTGACGTCACACCACTTACCTTGTGACCTGGCTAATTTTCCCAACCTCATTTTCTCTCGCTGGCTCCAAAATGATTTTTTTAGCTCTATCAAACTATCGATCTTAGCATTGATGTATGATATTCGTTCTTTCCAAATTTCATGGGCTATTTCTTGTTGTTTCTTTAATAACCACCCCTCTTGCAGGTGCTGTTTGAACTTAGTTTCGTATAATGAATTCTTAGTAAACCGCTTGAAACTATCCATTTCATACGATTCATCACAAGGACTTTTGATAAACGCATTCTCAAACGCTCGAACAATTTTACTTCTAACGGAGCTTCCTTCTGTGAATTCAGATTCAGGGGATGTCTTGAACAAAAACACTTTCTTAAACTGTCCATAAATTTTTCTACTAGTGGAGTTTGTTGCTATTAAGAATTCGGTTTCAGGACGAATTCCGAACAACATGGCTGCGGTCCATAAATAATGAAGTTCGGTTATATCGGGTCCAAATTTATAAAGTAAATGGGTCCAAAAGCTAGCTTTATAAACAGACAATAAACTCTCGCGAGGGTGATGTGGAAGATAGTGTTCATTTATTTTAGGTATTTGTTTTGCGATAGTATCAATGGAGTATTGAACACGATCAGCATCTTCGGTAGGAAAACTCCGCCAGGAACCATCATCATTTTTATGCGGATTAGTAGGCTCTTTTTTGGCGGGTTCCTGTTTTATTTGATGCGCAGGTTGTTGTGTTTGTTCTTGATCCGGCTCCGGCTCCTTAATTCTTCTCAGCATAGGTTCTCGACGGGGAAGTTGAGCATTTGTTTCCAGCTTTATAGCCTCTTCTTTCTGTGCTTGTTGCTCCGCTTGTAGTTCTTTAATGGCACTACTCAGGTCAACGAAAATTTCATTAGGATTCCGATAAGTAATAATCTGCTTGAAGATTTCTTCATCAAGATCATTGGCATCATTCAACAAGTTTAACCATTTAGCTAATGTAATCAATGCTGCTTCATCTGACACCACGCCATTTTTTGTTCTGACGTTTCGAATCAGTCTAAGGATATTGAAGTACGCTTTAGCTGCGGGGTGTCTTTCATTAACCGAATGGTCAATAAAACACTTCACTATGTTGAACACCTGTGAATCGTTTAGGAGTTCATTCTGGATGGACCTCAGTAGCGTTTCAGCCCGCCTTATTACTATGACCAGGTCGAATTTAAATTTCTGAATAGTGCCGATACAAAATTGAATGTCTGACTTCTTAATATTCAAAGCATCGCCCTTTATTTCTGTATTCAAGGGTTCCTGATCTAAATGTGGAGGGGGATCTATCTTTTTGTCCTCACAAGCTTCTTCTTTGTTGATAGGTTCCAGGTCTAGAGGGAGCATTGAGATATCTAGAGAGAGACCACTCGACTGTATCAAATCATTTATAATCTTTTTAGCTTCCTTTGTTCCATCAAGAATAAGGGCACCAAAGTAATTTTGGTCGTTGTACTGTACAAAAATCGGATCGCAGAAGCAAAGTAGACCTAGTAAATCTGGTCGATCTAATTCATTACCTATGCGTCCATCTGGTCCTATCACTATTATAGGTTGTTCGAAAATTCTCATTAACGCCATAATTTCTAAATTATTTGCCCATTCAAGACCATTTCGGAGACCTACTAAATGCTGTTCTGGTGTTTTGTTGGGGTTAATTGAGTCGCGATATACTTCCATATTGTCTTCAATATGTGTTGCCACCTCTGTTCGTAGAAATTCGACACTCTGGTTCAAACAAAAGGCTAATACAGTAAATAAACAGGGTCTATCTCCTGGAATTTGTTGATACTGTAGGCCAGGGATATGGTTAGGATACACAGTGTTAAAAGCACTTTCGAGATCCAGTTGTTTCTGCTCTAGAGCTTTTTCTAAGTTGGCAGGATTATGATTTCGTTGATTGTCAGGTTGTTGGGCTTGTTGTTTCGTAAGCTTATCTCCAAATTCGCCATTGTCCATAGCGGACTGAAAGAAACGTCTTCGCATAACTCACCACTCCTAATTCACATAGAGTAAAATTTTAATCTGCCTTAAATAAGTAATTTTGTAACTATGGCGACCTAGTCAAATAATGTCAATGATGTTGACTTTATTTGACTAGGTCGCGACATGAGAAATCCTGCATTGAGTCATCTTACTTTCCACCTAGTATTTTTCTTAACCGTCTTGTAGTTATAAAGCCCCAAATAACTATGCCAGATAAAAGTAGGCACCCATCATGCCTTGCAAAGCATATATTCCGACTGAAAGCACATGTTGTTTGGGGAAGTTTTTCTACTGTAAAATGATTTTTTCCTTGATGGGCTATTAGCCTTTCAAATTTATTAAGGAAGGAGCTTATATGTAAAAAGACAAGAAAGATCGCGCTGACAAGTCTCAACCGACTGATAATTTAGGTGTGATTTTAGCTTCTATCGATATCTTCAATAACCTTCCCATTTCCGCTCACATGCCCAGCTTGCAAAGTATCGCCAGCTTGAACTTCGATGAAATGAACTAGCGAGCCGATTTTAAGATTTTCGAATGAAGGATTTAGAACGTTAGATTCGTGGAAATAATATTCAAGACCTTCAGGTGTTTTAATGAAACCATAATTTGAAAATACACGATCGATTGAACCGCTTTTCATATCATTATGGGTTTTTTTCGCGCCGCGTTGTTTTTGAGCGTAACTTTCGATCATGCGGTACATGGCCTGAAATGAATCACGTATAGAAACATACAAATCTTCGTTGGGTTGTTTGTTCACAACGAGTTGTTTTCCAGGAACATTAATTTCGATGGTAACATTGTAGAGTTTACCTTGATGTTGATGGTTTTGAGCTAGTTCCACAATGACTTTACCGCTTTCTATCCGATCATAATACTGCGACATTTTCTCCGCTTTGTCGTTAATGCGTTGTTCTATGGCGTCGGTTTTATCAATATCTCGAATCGTAATTTCTAATGGAATAGACATAATAATCTCCTTAATTTAGTCTGTAATCACTTTGGGTTTAACAAGATTTTCAAAATCTCTATAAGCCATTTTAATAAGTTCTGAATGGCTCCCCGAATTAAATAATATTTCATTATCCGATGTAAGGCTTTTCGCAATGTATACATCCATTCCATATAAATTCCCGAATGGAGGCATTGCTCCCGGTTCACACTCCGGAAAACGATTTTGAAACTCACTTTCGCTGGCTAAAGCAATATCGTTTACGCTAACACTTTTCTTTAAGTGATCGAAATTAATTTTTTGATTAGCTGGCTCAACTATCATTGCCATTGTTCCATTAAGTTTTACGATCACCGTTTTCGCCATATTTTTTCCGGAAACATGCGCGCTTGCTGCCACTTCTTGTGCTGTGAATGCGGGTGAATGTTTAATAGTGACGTATTGTACCTGATTATCATCGAGGAACTTTCTGACTTGTGCTGTTGTCATGTCACTCTCCTTGCTACTGCGTTACTTTCATTATAGCAAATGGGAGAGTTTTTTGTGGGTACCCAGGCTAACGTGGCTTTATCGTCTCGATGCCATTGGCTCGGGCGATAAGGATGATATCGGCTGGACGGTGCGCAAATAGACCGTTTTCAACCACCCCTGGGATGCAATTTAGGGCGTTTTCAAGCTCTAGAGGTTTGCTGATATTAAGGTTATAAGCGTCGATAACGATATTGCCATTGTCAGTGAGGTAGTTTTCACGATAAACCGGGTTTCCATTGAGTCCAACAATTTTACGTCCCACTAAACTGCGTGCCATAGGAATCACTTCGAGGGGCACTGGTGAATTACGTCCTAAAATATCAACATATTTACTTTCATCGATGATACAAATAAATTTTTCAGTGACATTGGCCAGAATTTTTTCTCGGGTCAGTGCGCCACCCCGTCCCTTAATTAAATAACCGTATTGATTCGCTTCATCGGCGCCATCAACATAGAGGCTGATGCGGCTTGCTGCATTTAAATCAAGCACTGGAATTCCGAGCGATTTCAGTTGCTTTTCTGTTTCTACAGAACTTGCTACGGTACCTGCTATGCGACCTTTGATTTTGCCAAGAGCCTCAATAAAATATTTTACAGTTGATCCTGTTCCAACTCCGATGATGGTGTCATCATGAACATATTGAATCGCCGCCTCTGCACATTGCTTTTTAAGACTTTCTTGGTCCATGTTAACTCCTAAAATTAATCAATAATTCCATTATGACGTAATAATGCCTGAATCGTGGGTTTTCGGCCACGAAATTCAATAAATAAATCCATCGGATCTTTTGAACCGCCTTGTTCTAGAATGGTGTGCATAAATTTTCGGCCTGTTGCCGTATTGAAAATCCCTTCTTCTTCAAACTTGCTGAACGCATCAGCCGAAAGTACTTCAGCCCATTTGTAGCTGTAATAGCCTGCTGAGTATCCACCTGAAAAGATGTGTGTAAACCCGTGTTGAAAGCGGTTGAATTTTGGAATTGGAACGACAGTGATTTTAGAACGGACGTCATCAAGAATTTCCTGAATTTGATTTTTTCGGCTTGGATCAAATTCGAGATACATCCGAAAATCAAATAACGCGAATTCCAACTGTCGAACCATTTGCATTGCGGATTGGAAATTCTTTGCAGCGATAAGTTTTTGATACAATTGTTCTGGTAAAGGTTCATGTGTCTTGTAATGTTGCGTCAATAAATCTAAGCCTTCTCTTTCCCAGCACCAATTCTCCATAAATTGACTCGGTAATTCGACTGCATCCCAAGGTACTCCATTGCATCCTGATACCTCTGGGACATCAATCTGCGATAACATATGGTGTAATCCATGGCCAAATTCGTGAAAAATTGTGATGACTTCATCATGGTTAAAAAGTGCTGGACGATCTTCGACAGGAGAATTCAAATTGCATACTAAATAAGCTATAGGTAATTGTAAATTTCCATTTTTTGTAATGCGACGATTTTGGCATTGATCCATCCAAGCGCCACCGCGTTTATTTTTTCGGGCATAAAGATCCATGTAGAAATATGCGCGAATATTTTGATATTCATCATAGAGTGCGAAGCATCGAACATCGGGATGCCACGTGTCTGCATCTTCAACCGGTTTAATAGTAATGCCATATAATTTGTGAGCTATCGAAAATAATCCGGATAAAACTCGGTCGACTGGGAAGTAGGGTCTGATGTCATCTTGCGATATATCATATCGATGTTTCTGTAATTTTTCACTGAAATAACCGACATCCCATGCGGCCAGTTCATTGATCTGATGTTGTTGGCGAGCAAATTCGGATAATTCCTGAAATTCTTTTCGCGCTTTATTGATAGATGCCTGCGTGAGCTCATTGAGAAAACTCAGTACCATCTCTGGGTCTTTAGCCATTTTAGGTGTTAATGAATACGTGGGATAATTTGGAAATCCCAATAATTGAGCTTGTTGGTGACGGACGAGCAATAGTTTTTCCATCAAATTTGTATTGTCCCACTGCTGATTGTTGCTTGCTTTAGCTTGATCAGAAGCGCGAGTAACATAAGCCGTGTACATTTCTTGCCGCAATTCTCGTGAGTCGGCGTAAGTCATCACTGCGATGTAAGTAGGCGCGTGTAAGTTTAATAGCCAACCTTCGAGTTCATGTTCTTTTGCAAAGGCTTTTGAGGCCATCATTGCGCTTTCAGGTAATCCAGTTAATTCTTTTTCGTCGGTGATATGTTTAGTCCAGGCTTGCGTAGAGTCCAGCACATTTTGTTCAAACTGACTTGTGAGTTGGCTTAATTCTTTATTCAATTCAGCAAATTCGGCTTTTTTGTCTACAGGCAAATGCACGCCCGCTAAACGAAAATCCCGCAGCGAATTATCAATAGATTTTTTCTGAGCAATACTTAATTTCTGATATTGCTCACTTTGAGATATTGAATTTATAGCGTTATATAAGGATTCATTTTGAGAAATCCAAGATCCATATTCGCTGATCAGAGGTAAGCACGCATTGTAACTATCACGTAATTCCGGAGTGTCAACAACATGGTGGCAATGATTTATGCGTGACCAGTATCGGTGAAACTCATCTTCAATTTCTTCAATCGGCGAAATTAAATTTTCCCAGGTATACTCACTCGATTGCTGAAGCAGTGAAGTAATCGTTTTTTTATTTTCTATGATAAGTCGTTCAACTGTAGGTACAATTTCTGCAGCATTAATTGTAGAAAATGACGGGAGAGTAGAGTTGTCTACGGACGAGGATAATTGGCTATCAAGCATGGCGGTGATCCTAACATTTGGGTTGAAATTGATAGTATACTACACTTTTCGGATCTGACCAGAGAACCAGTTATCTAGGTGCGCCGGTTGCCTACAAAAAATGCTTTAAAATCAATATGTTATAAAGATAGCGGGCATGTTTTAGCATTTTTTTCCTCTTTATTAACAGGATGTATGGTCGATAACAGTAGTTACCGATAATTTCGTGTTGTAATACATTGAAAATCCAAGTATAAATCACGTTGAGCGGGTGGCTTAAACCATTATGGTTAGATTAAGAATAATTGTTAACTCAAAAAGGAGTGAATATGAGTTTGCGAATTTACGATTCAAAACAACCCTATGTAGCAATGGGAGCTTATGTAGATCATAGCGCGTTGTTAGTTGGAGATGTCGAGATTGGGGAAGACAGCTCTGTATGGCCAATGGCAGTGTTGCGTGGTGATTTGCATTCCATTCGGATTGGAAATTCTACCAATATTCAAGATGGTGCGATTCTGCATATTACTCACGCTAGTCCATTTAATAGCAATGGTCATAAAGTGAATATCGGTAATGAAGTTACAGTCGGGCATGGTGCTATTCTGCACGGTTGTACGATTCAAGATCGCTGTTTGATTGGAATTGGGGCGATTATCATGGATGGTGCCGTTATTGAATCCGATGTAATCGTTGGTGCAGGTAGTTTAGTTCCATCAAATACGGTATTAAAAAGTGGCTTTGTGTATATGGGGTCGCCAGCAGCACAAGCACGCGCACTTACCGACGAAGATCGCCAATTTATTCAATACAGCGCACAAAATTATGTCAATTTAAAAAATCAATATATGGCTGAAATTCAAGCTAAAATTGCACGAGAAAGATTAGAAACGCGCGAGCGCGATCGTGATCGCGAAAAAGACCGAGAACGCATTTAATGTAAAGGGCCTAAAATGAGGCCCTTTTTTTTATGTGCTGAAATTCAATATCGAAATCTTTAACTGAGAGATGCTAAGACATATCAACAGGATCGACATCAACAACCCATCTAATTCGTTGTCCTGATTTATTCGCAGATAGTTTTTGAATCCAAGTTGTTAGCCACTGTTGCAATGTTTGTCGTTGATCAGCTTGAATAATTAATTGACAACGATGACGCCCTGCCTTGCGATTCATTGGAGCAGGCAGTGGGCCTATTAATTTGATCGGGCTGTTAGCCGAGATTAATAAACCTTCATCTCGAGCTTGTGTTAAAAAATCGTTGAGCTGATGCGGTTTTGTGCTTTCAGCATGAAGTACAGCAAGATAAGTAAAAGGAGGTAAATTGACGGCGCGGCGTTCTTGCAATAAATTTTCTGCAAAATATTGGTAGCCTTGAGTCAGTAATTGGGTGAGTAAAGGGTGTGTAGGATTATGAGATTGAATAATAACAGTTCCTCTTTTATCTTCGCGTCCTGCACGACCTGAAACTTGTACAATTAATTGTCCAAGTCTTTCAACGGCTCGAAAATCACTGCAAAATAAAGCATTATCAACATCAATGAGCCCCACTAATGTAACATTGGGAAAATGATGGCCCTTTGCTAGCATTTGTGTTCCTATAAGAATTTGTTTTTTGCCATTTTTTATTTTTTCTAAAAAATCAGGTAATGAATTTTTTCCCCGTGTAGTATCTTGATCAATCCGAATAATGTCGATATTGGGAAATAATTTATTTAATTGCTGTTCCAATCGCTCAGTGCCTAATCCTAAAGTGATTAATTGATCGCTCTTGCATTGTAAACAGGTTGAGTAGCGTGGTCTTTGTGTTCCGCAATGATGACAGGATAACTGATTTTTTTGTTGATGAAATGTTAATTTGGCGTCGCAGTGTGGGCAATCAGCAGTCCATCCGCAGGAATGACATAAAATCAAAGGAGCATAACCTCGACGATTTAAAAAGAGCAGCACTTGGTTATCAGCATTCAAATGCTGCTTTATACTTTCGATTAATTCTTGTGATAAGCCGCTTTGTAATTTGGTGTGTCGCAAATCGATGACTTTATATTGAAGTTCTGATGCATTGCCCACGCGTTGTGGAAGTCTAAGTTCGGTAAAGCGTTTTTGATTAACGTTATAGATGCTTTCTAAGGAGGGTGTTGCACTTCCCATAATAATGGGGATATTTAAAAATTTACAACGCATTACAGCAAGGTCTCGCGCAGAATATCGAAATCGTGATTGTTGTTTGAATGAAATATCATGTTCTTCGTCGAGAATAATAATTCCCAAATTTGGCGCTGGTGTTAAAATGGCAGATCGTGTCCCAATAATAATTTTAGCTCGGCCAGATTGTGCATCGAGCCAAGCTGACAATCGTTCGTTTTCAGAAAGCCGCGAATGCAAAACGGCAATAGGAACATTAAATTTTGAAGTGAATCGTTCGATTGTTTGAGGGGTGAGTCCTATCTCAGGGACTAAGACGATGGCTTGTTTTCCTTGCATTAATCGTTGTTCGATTGTACGTAAATAAATTTCCGTTTTACCACTACCAGTTACACCATTAAGCAGAAAACATTCAAAATTATTTTGTTTATTAATTGCCTCTACAGCTTTTTGTTGTTCAAGATTTAATTCAAGTTTGCTTTGATTAGAAATAATATTGGTAGAATTATCCGAGCTGGGGTTCATTGATGGGAAGATAATATTTTTTTCTAAAGCTGTGCGTAAAATTGTTTGGCTAAAGCCAAGCTGTTTTAATTGAGAGCCTGTTAAACCCGGTGTTTTTAATAAGGTGTCGTGGAGTGCGCGTTGACGTACTGTCAGTTTAGGAAGTTCCTCTAGAGTGTTTGCGCAAAAATGATCATGTGAGCACTGCGTGAGCGAGTTGGTTTTACGCGCCATTGTTGGTAGAGCGGAATGCAGAACTTCGCCCAATGGATGTTGGTAATAACGACTCGCCCATTCGCATAAGGCAATGATCGAAGCATCCAATAGAGGCTCATCATCAAGAATTTTTGTGATAGGTTTCAGTTTCTCTCTGGGAAAATCGCAATGATCATCAATACCGATAACAATGCCCACTTTATTTTGCCTGCCGAAGGGCACCAACACTCGGGTGCCGGCTTGCAGATGAGTCAAATCAACATTTTCAGGTGGCAAGTAATCAAAATGTTGTCGCAGGGGTGTTGCGATGGCGACATGGATAATGTTGTTTAGTGTTGTCATCACGTTACTATATCAAAGCTAGCTGATAAAAAAGAGCTTTAAATAGGTTCATGCATATAAAGCCATTTAATAAGATTTTATTGCTTGATTGTTATATATATACTATTTAAATGTTCATACTTAGGAAATATTGAAAAGATGTGCTATACTTAAGGTGAGCATGTAGGACGAGGATATTGTACCTGAACTATAATGCAATAGACGTTAGGGAGTGTGTTTGAATGGTGGTGTGCATGCCCGCCTTTGAGTGGGGAGCCTAAAGTCATTCTACTACTTCCGCCATATAGGAAGAGAGCTCAGTTTACTATTCTTGCCCTATTGCTCATTTATGATCAAAAACTCTGTTTCAGAGTAAAGCTTACTGCCAATAAACAATGATACTGCATAATAATGAAAAATTGCTCGCAATATTATAATAACGAATTGGCCGAACCTCTCACAGCTCAAGACGCGACGCCGTCACTATATAGGTAATAAATTACAGTGGATAGGGTAGAAGCTCTCTAGATTTGGGGCCTGGCCAGGGATATTATGTACTTGCTGAGGATTGTATGTTTTAGGATAAATGGGGGGGTATCATGGAAGTTCATATGGAATCCAAGGGGGCTCAAGAAGGCCCTGCAAGCAAATTTAATACCTTTTCAGAATTGTGTGATGTCATTTCTCTAAAAATTGATCGAGGAAATTCTAGTCATCAAATATTTATTCGTTTTTTAGATTCGATTCTCTATGATATTAAGGCTGAAACTCAAAGAAATTCATCGAAAGATACTGGGCGGGTCATAGATACACAAAAACTTGTAAAGAAAATGATTTGTAGGACGGTGTTAAGTGATTATTCTGAATTTAGAGAGATGGTTCAAGAAGCTTTGAGCGAAATACTACAAGAAGGTTCGGAATTTAAAAAAAATTTAGAGAATGAGTGGTTGCCACAAATTATCGAGATCTTTAAAGTGGCGGTTCGAGATGAACTAAAAGATAATGTGGAATTTAAGGGTAAGGAAGAAAAAGAGTGGTTAACTCCATTAATTTCATTTTTGTGTGAGCCATGTGATGAAGAACGTAAAACACCCAAAGTTACCATTTCAATGCCTCGGTTAAGACAAGAAGAGCTCAGTTCTGATACTCATCATAAAGTGCCGGTGCCCTTTTCACCCAGAGAAACACCGATCAGTCCAATAAAACAAGATCAGGGTATGTCTGCTAAATACGATTTAACGAAAGAAGTGGATTCGATCGAGCAGGATCGGCGAGTTCAAAAAAGTTCATATGAATTCAGGAATAGCTCGTATAAAAGAAGTTCAATGATTAAGTCTCATACTCCAACTCCTCCGTCGTCACCCATACGCATTGAAAAAAATCAACCTCGAAGCAAAGAGTTGCCCGAGTCAAAAAAAAATCCGCGTAGAACTTCCTTGCCAGTTAAAATATCAAATTTTTTTCAACGGAAGGGTAGGGGGCCGAAAGATGATGGCCCGTCAGGGTCTGCAGCTGGCTCAAGTTGTTCATTATAATGGTTAACAAACAGTATTTGTGAATTGACCTAACACTCTGTTATCCTTTCATTGTATCAATACATCCTTCACGAATGGATTTTATGAGCTTACGGATTAAGCATTACAAAAAATTGTTGGCAGTATCATTCCTTATTTTAGGAATGATCGGATGTGATCAAGTATGGAATAATCCACACGAATCTGATGCCATGGATGAAAAGATCGGATACAGTTCTTTTTCTGAACCCCCTAAAACACTGGATCCTGCCAAATCCTATTCGGCAGATGAGGTCCGATTCACTGCGCAAATATATGAACCACTTCTTCAGTATAATTACCTTAAGCGTCCTTATACGTTGGAACCATTAACTGCAGCCTCACTTCCAAAGGTTG
Source organism: Gammaproteobacteria bacterium (assembly GCA_019748175.1). Classification (NCBI taxonomy): domain Bacteria; kingdom Pseudomonadati; phylum Pseudomonadota; class Gammaproteobacteria; species Gammaproteobacteria bacterium. Next base: position 72,776 of record JAIEPX010000007.1, on the reverse strand, counting down.
ATATTGTGAATGAAAATGGAGTTGTTTTCAGTCGATATGATATTACAATAAAGCCAAAAATTTATTATCATCCGCATCCCGCCTTTGTTCGTCAAGAAAATGGTCAGTTTAATTATCATCAAATGAATGAGGATGTACTTGAATCAATAGATGAGTTGAGTGATTTTTCCGTTAACGGTACTCGCGAATTAGTTTCTGACGATTATATTTATGAAATAAAAAGACTTGCTGATCCTCGGGTTTCCTCGCCCATTTACGGAGTAATGTCACAATATATTGTAGGTATGAAAGAATTTCACGACGCTATATTGGAGATGATGAAGAAAAAGAGTGCAATTGATTTGCGAGATCTCGAAATATCAGGCGTGAAGAAAATTGATGCGTACCGTTTTCAAATTACATTAAAAGGAAAATATCCTCAATTTAGTTATTGGCTTGCTATGCCATTTTTTTCACCGGTCCCGTGGGAGGTTGATAGATTTTATTCGCAACCAGGACTGAGTGAGCATAATTTAACATTAGCATGGTTTCCTGTGGGTACCGGGCCTTATTATTTATCAGAAAATAATCCTAATCAGCGTATGGTGTTACGTGAGAATCCATTTTATCAACGTGATTATTTTCCGGGGGTTAGTGATGATTCTAGTGATATTGCAAAGGGCTATTTAGTCAATGCTGGGAAAAAACTGCCGCTTGTTAAAAAATTTGTTTATACACTCGAGAAAGAATCGATTCCACGTTGGAATAAATTCCTACAAGGTTTTTATGATAGTTCAGCAATAGGTTCAGATAGTTTTGATCAGGCGATACGAGTTGATGAAAATGGTGTGCCCGATTTGACGCCCGAATTAAAAGATCATGGGATTCGATTAGAAACAGTCGTCAGCCCGAGTATTTTTTATATGGGTTTTAATATGTTGGATCCTATAGTGGGTGGTACCAGTGAGAAAAGTAAGAAATTGAGGCAGGCTATTTCAGCAGCGATCGATTTCAACGAATATATTGCCATATTTGATAATGGTCGTGGGTTAGCTGCTCAAGGGCCAATTCCTCCAGGAATTTTTGGTTATGTGGATGATAAAAATGCTGTGACACATTTATCGTTAGTGCAGGCTAAACAATTATTGAGTGAAGCAGGATACCCGAATGGACGAGATGAACGCTCAGGGCAACCATTACTGCTAAATTACGATGTGCCTTCATCGAGCGGGCCCGACGATAAAGCCCGATTTGATTGGCTGAGAAAACAATTCGCCAAATTAAACATTGAGCTCAACATCCGCAGTACCGAATACAATCGATTTCAAGAAAACATGAGAACAGGTGCTGAGCAGATTTTTATGTGGGGTTGGAATGCTGACTATCCTGATCCAGAAAATTTTCTTTTCTTGCTGTATGGCCCTAACGGAAAAGTAAAATATGGGGGAGAGAATGCGGCAAATTATACTAATTCTGAATTCGATCAATTGTTTGATAAAATGAAAAACATGGAAAATTCTGATGAAAGAGCCGCCATTATACAGAAAATGATTGACATAGTGCGCCAAGATGCTCCATGGGTCTTCGGGGTTTTCCCTAAGGATTATGTATTGAATCATCAGTGGATGTCGCCTGTTAAAATAAACGTTATCGCCAATAATACATTGAAATTTGTTGATCTAAATCCTTCTTTGAGGGCAAAATTAATCTCGAAATGGAATCACCCCCGTATTTGGCCTATTATGGTGATCATAGGATTATTCCTTGTGTTGTTTATACCCGTTATAATTAGCTATATCCGTCGAGAGCACACCTCCATTAAAAAGGTAAAGCGCTAATGTGGACCTACATCATTCGTCGTATTTTATATGCAATACCCATTTTGATTGGTGTTAATACCTTAACGTTCTTATTGTTTTTTATTGTTAATTCTCCCGATGATATTGCCAGAATGCATTTAGGAAATAAACATGTCACTCAAGTTGAAATCAGTGCTTGGAAAAAAAACGAAGGATATGATAAACCTCTTTTCTATCATGCAGATAAAAATGGATTTTCAAAGTTTAGAGATACGTTGTTTACAACTAAATCACTTGATTTATTTACATTTAAGTTTGGCATCTCAGATAGCGGTCGTGATATCAGTAATGATATTTACCAAAGAATGTGGCCATCATTGGCAGTTGCCATTCCCTCATTAATTGTAGGATTATTTTTTGATATCACAGTGGCTATGCTAATGGCGTTTTTTCGTGGGACGTATGTGGATTATACGGGGGTTGCGGTATGTGTAATATTAATGTCCATTTCGTCATTGTTTTATATAATGGGAGGACAATTTATTATTGCAAAGCTGCTTAGATTAGTGCCGATTTCTGGTTATGAAACCGGTTTTGACGCTTTTAAATTTCTAATTTTGCCTGTTATTATTGGCGTCGTGAGCGGTGTTGGTGCGGGCGCTCGATGGTATAGAACAATATTTTTAGAAGAGATCAACAAGGAATATGTAAGAACTGCACGGGCCAAAGGGCTTTCAGAACAAAAAGTGTTGTTCACCCACATTTTAAAAAATGCTATGTTACCCATCCTGACTGGAATTGTTGCAATTTTGCCATTGTTATTTATGGGAAGTTTAATTTTAGAATCTTTTTTTGGGATTCCTGGCTTAGGAAGCTATACTATTGATGCAATTAGGATGCAAGATTTTGATATCGTTAGAGTGATGGTTTTTTTAGGAACAGTATTATACATTCTGGGATTGGTGCTCACCGACATTTCCTATGTGCTCGTCGATCCTCGTGTAAGATTGAAATAACGGTTACAGAATAATTGCTTATTCAAGCAGAGTATCAACGAACAAATAGTCATCTTTTGCATCCCAGTTAATGCTCCATGTCATCACACCTCCAAGATTAGGGTATGTAGTTGACGGTGTATATTTAGCACATTCTTCACCGTTTTTTAGGCAGGCTAGTGCTTTTTTGATAACTGTTGGGTCTGCATAACCGCGATTTGCTGCTCGTTTTGTTGCAGGTAGTCCGATGACATATTTTGAGTCTGGATCTGTTATGCCTCTTTTCTTCCAAGATTGAATAGTGCTATCAGCTTGTGAAACAATAAAATCTTGAGTGCCAGGTTCATAGCATGGACTATTTGCTTTATAACTTCGTTTACACGTCGTATTATATAATTGTACCGATACTAAATTAATTAAACCCGAGTTAATAACTCGGTCGTATTTACCTTGAGAAGTTTGCCAATGTACGTCAACGGCGTCTGGGGCAACAGTAAATAATAATGGATCACCTTTGTTCTGGTAATCATCGTGTAATTTTTGGGTGACATTGAGAAGATAAGTTGATTCTAGGCTGTTTATTTTGCTTTCGAGGTCATAATCGATGCCATTGAATCCATAGTCATCAATGATTTTTTCAAGTGATTGTACAAATTCATTTGCTTTCTTTTCGTTATCAACGTGTAAAGATGAGTTCGAGCTACCGCCACCAATGGACAGTATAACTTTGATCCCTCTATTTTGGAGGGTTTGAATATCTTCTTTGAACGCATCAAGGCTGTTCACTATCCCTTTATACGCAGGGGCTTGTAAATTAAAGACCACGGTTCCATTTGTATTTACTGTAGCAAAAGCAATATTTACTATAGAATATCCTCTTGGAACATCAGTAAGACGAATTGATGATGCGGGGTTTTTGAAGTTTTGATAATAGCCAATTAATAAAGGATGGGTATTCGTATTCTTGGGTTTTGGATAAGCAAAAGAAGGCATCATAAGCAATGAGCAAATAAAAAACGGTATGGCTTTATCAATCATTGTCATTTCCTCAAAATGGTTTCTATATCCAGGTTAAGATTGTACACCAGCACGAACTAAATGAAGAGTTCCTTCGCCGCAGTGTTCACTAATTTGTTGTTTTATTATGGTTCTCAGTCGAATGGCTTCATTAAATTCTTCGCTTTCAGGCATAATGGGTTCACCAACCCAGATGCGAAGAAATGAAGGTGAAAACAATTTATTGCTTCCAGTCAGCATAGTTCGAGTGCCGCGAAGTGCAATCGGGCAAAGAGGAATTTGGGTCTCGGCTGCGAGTTTAAATGCGCCTAATTTAAAGGGTAACAATCCAATTGAAGAGGAGAATGTTCCTTCGGGAAATATTAAGATGGAATTTTTTTCATCCAGGGCACTTTTGATATGTCCCATATCTTGAAGGCTATTAACAAAATCAAGTCGATCAACGGTTAGATAACGTAAATGTTTAACAAATGAGCGCAACAATGATGCGCTGAGTATTTCTTTCTTACCAACAAATCGTACGCCAGCAGGTAATGCTGCGATGAGTAGCAGTGAATCTACATAACTTGCATGGTTAGAGACATAAATCATGGCTTGGTTTTGTTTTAAAAATTTCTTGCCATCAACTTTGATAGGACATCCTAAGAGTAAAAAAATTAATTTTGCCCAATATTTTATGGCTAAAGAATTTGCTCTATAGGGTAAAATCGTGATCAGTAACCACAGTGGTGGTATAAATACAGCCATGACGGCACTTAAATAAGTAGTATAAATCAGCTTGGCAACAGTTGTTAAATACCCAAGACATTTTTTTACGGCGATAACGACGAATAGTTTGCTCATTTGCATGACTATTGGGGTATGTTTGTGAATAAGTCGGCCCTGCTCATAGGCTTTTTTGCACGCGTTTCGTTGTAATTTTCCGCTCGATGTTTTTGATATTGTTTCAGGAGGAGCAGTAATGACTTCGTCTGGCGGAATTCCAATTGTTATTGCGACACGTTCTATGATGGCGGCTTGAATACTGTCTTGGGTTTCTTTATTTTTTTCGTGTGTTTCTGCGACAATAATTAATTTTTCAGTGCCCTTACGTTTGTCTGCGGTACCAAATGCTATCACTCGACCTTTTCGTACGCCCGGCACTTGTTCAACAATATCTTCAACTTCTTGAGGATAAATATTACGGCCTGATTTAATAATAAGGTCTTTAGCTCGACCAGTTATGTAAAGATTGCCATCCGCAATATAACCAAGATCGCCAGTGGACCACCACCCGTTATGAAAAGCAGCTTCAGTTGCGGTGAGATTCTGAAAATAACCTTGCATCGCTGAAGGGCCTTGAAATTGTAAGTGACCTACATTGCGTTCAGGTAATTCAATGTCGGTGTCATCAACAATTCGAATTTTATGATCAGGAATGGGTTTTCCACATGAAACAAATTCATGGAATTTTTTTGTGTTAGAAAGTGCTGGTTTTGCGATATTTGTTTCATCCATGGTGACACGATCGACTCGGTCGATTTTTGGTTCTTTGCCTAAATCAGGAATGGTAAGTGCCACGGAATTTTCAGCAAGTCCATAAACAGGGGCGAGAGAAGTAGCTTTAAAACCATAGGGAGTAAATTTTTTGATAAATCGTTCAATCGTTCGTGGATAAATTGCCTCGGCACCATTAAAGGCAAATCGCCAAGAACTTAAATCAAGTCCCGCTAATTTTTTTTCGTTAATTTTGCTGAGACAAAGTTCATATGCAAAATTTGGTGCGGCGGAAATTGTGGCGCGATGATAGTGAATGGCCCACAACCATTTTTCCGGATGCGTTAAAAAAGTGATGGGAGACATAATTGTGATTGGAACACCGTAGTATAAACTTCCTAACCAGGTTCCTATGAGTCCCATATCGTGATAAAGAGGTAGCCAACTGACTACTACATCAGTGGGCTGAATATTAAGGACTTTTCCAATGCAGCGAATGTTGTTCAACAAATTAGCATGAGTGAGTTGTACACCTTTAGGGTCGCCGGTGCTGCCTGAAGTATATTGAATAAGAGCAAGTTGCTGATTATTTAAACTGGGTAATGGCAATAGATCTTGATTCGTAGAAAGTTCAGATACTGTTGTCACGTCATTTAAGCAGGTTACATATTGGCGTAAAACATTCGATAGTGTGGAAACAGTCGGAAATGTAATTAATGTATGAGCCATTGCATTAGTAAGAATTTTAGTTTCATGTTTAATGTATTCTTCTATGAGGTTTGCTCTAAATGGTGGGTAAATTGGGACGGGTATTCCACCGGCTAATAAGATGCCAAAAAATGCACTGAAAAAATCGGAGGAAGTTGGCAGCATTATGGCGACGGTTTGCTGAGGAGATAATCCACGATGCATTAAACCTTGTGCAACAGCCGTGGCCGATTCCAATAATTTTCCGTAAGAGATGATGCTCTCTTCGCCGTGACTATCGTGAAGATAGATGTGAGGTCGATTGGGTTCTTGTGTGCCATATTGATAAAGTAAGTCAACCAAAGTTGTAGCCGATTGAGGATTGATCACGCTGGCTTTAAGATGAGGAACATGCGCTCCGGTAGATGGCTTTAGTGAGGGATTAGCTTTTTTGATAGCTACGGCAAGGTCTTGAAGAGATACTGCCTCGGTGAGCAATATTTCTGGTAGTGTAATATTGAACGCTTGCTCGGTACGATGTAATAGCTCAGCCTTTTCTACGCTCCCTATTCCTAATTCTCTCTGTAAGTCAGCTGACATTGAGACAATATTGAGGGCTCGTTGATGCTCAAGATCAACGAGAAGTTGCCGTGTAATACTCAGCAGTTGATCTTCAATGTCCAGTGATTGCTCCAACCTGATTACCCTTAAAATGTTTGTCCAAAGAATAGTTAAGTTTAACGATTATCTCGATTTGGTCAATAACAAGGATTCGAACTAAGTTGCGCCCCCTTACGCGTAACGTTATTATAACTTGTGTATGCTGACTGGAACAAAGGACTGTTGGAGTAGTTTTGATGAAAAAGCTAGTTATCACCATGCTATGTGTTGGTGGCCTATTGTTAATTTTGCCATTTGGAATGGGGATTCTGGCGGAACAAGTAATTAAAAGAAACTATACCGGATTGGATATAGAGCATTATCATCGGGGTTGGTTTAGCTCCACAGCAACAATTAACGTTCGATTACATTCCGCCAAACTTTCTGGGGCGATTTCAAAATATTTATCACCACTACTCCAAGTTGAATATCAATTGGCGAGCGAAAAAAATATTCCTTTTGTCCTCGATTTATCCATTCAGCATGGACCTGTTATATTTCAGAGCAATAACAATTTTAATATTCGATTCGGACTCGCATTAATAAATTCCTCAGTTGATTTACCCTGGAACGATCACGGAATACGATGGATAAAAAAAATTGTTGGTGATAAAAAATTAGTGACTAGTGCATCATTGATTCACTATTTTGGTGATGTATCTAATGAGTCTAAGGTCGCTGATGTCAATTATACGGATGTTGATAATAATTGGCAATTAAAATGGTCAGGTCTCAGAATGATAAGTGATGCCTCAAATGATATGAAAAAATTTGCTTTTAATAGCACAATAGCTCCGGTTTTCGTCTCTGATTTGAAGGGAAATCCAATTTTTAGTTCATCACCAGTTCAGATTGATGTCGATATGAAGCAGGGAATTTATACTTTATGGTTTGGAGATTTGAATTTTAGAGTCGATAACATAAAGCTAATAAGCAATTCAAGACCAATTATGGCTATTTCTGGAATCAAGGCGGCTCAACACAGCGATTTTAAAGATGAAAAAATAACGACAGTGATGAAATATCAAGTAGATAAATTAGAGCTACAAGATCAACATTATGGTCCTACAAATTTAGTTGTTCAAGTGAATGGCCTTTCTGGAAGAGAATTAAAATCTGTTTCTGAAAGGGTGAGGATTATGGATTTAGAATCCATGCCAGAAGAACAATTACGATGGGTTGGGTTGCAGTTGTTGCCCGATCTAATACATATGATTAATGGGGCTTCTCTTGATGTTGCATTTAATACAAAAGCTCCAGCGGGTGATGTCAATATAAAATTAGCTATAGCTACAACAGCTCAAGAGAAGGGGATTGTTGACCCATTCGTTTTGGCTAAAAGCATAACAGGGCAATGTGCTCTCACGATTCCGAAGTCTTTGCTTAAATCAATATTATCCAATGAGGCTGAAATAGCGATTAATGCCGCAATAACTAAAAATGCAAAAGAACGAGCGGAGTTGCCTGATTATACTCAAGCCACGCAGATAGCAGAAACCGCGGCAGATGAGCATTTGGCCTCACTGCAACAGGATGGATGGTTAATTATCAAGGGTGAAAATTATGTAGGAAATTATGAGTTGAAAGAAGGTAAACTTTTCTCAAATGGAAAACTCATGTTTGATTTTCTAGGGATTTTTCAGTTGCCAATATCAATTGAGACGCATTAATTCGGAGGCCTGGATGCTATTCCAATGGGTAATATTAACAACAGATGCGTTGCTATATCTATTATTGATTAGTGTGTTAATTTTTATTTTTTGGGTGCGTCGACATGAACAATGGCTTTTGCCTTGGCAACAAGTTGGGCGCAATAAACTGGCAATGGTGGCGTGTATTGTATTAATTTTGTTTTCAGTCGTTGCGGTTTTAGATTCAATTCATTTTAGGCCAGCTGTGGTCAAAGGTAATCATCAACAACGTTATTATTCTGCACATGTCGTCAGTGTTCTTGATCAAATTTTGGCTCCAATAGGTCAGCAATACGAACAAACCTATTCGGCACCTATGGCAACTCATTCATTTGTGAAATCTAATATTACCTTTCCAACTGGCCAACAAAATCGTAATTATCCACCGCTTGCTCATTACCACATTTTAGGAACTGATAAAGTAGGCGCCGATGTTTTTTACCAATCCCTTAAAAGTGTGCGTACAGGGATTATTATAGGCACTATTACGACCCTAGTCATGTTACCTTTTGCTTTGCTTTTGGGAATGATGGCAGGCTTTTTTGGTGGATGGATTGATGACATTATTCAGTATCTCTATACAACCTTAAGTTCTATACCGGGTGTGCTACTAATTTCAGCGTCAGTTATTTCCATTCAGGTTTATATCAGTAATCATCCAATGACATTTCAAACCAACGCTGAACGTGCTGATATTCGATTGCTCGCTTTGTGTGTGATTTTGGGTGTAACAAGTTGGACATCGTTGTGTCGTTTATTGAGAGCTGAAACTTTGAAAATCCGAGAAATGGATTATGTTAGGGCGGCAACTGCTCTCGGTGTAACGAGATTCAAAATAATTTTACGTCATATTTTTCCGAACGTTCTGCATATTGTTTTGATCACTATCGTGCTTGATTTTAGTTCGTTAGTTCTTGCTGAAGCAGTTTTGTCTTATGTTGGCGTTGGCGTGGATCCAACGTCATTTAGTTGGGGAAATATGATTAATAGTGCGCGTTTGGATCTTGCGAGAGAACCGGCTGTATGGTGGCCACTTTTTTCTGCATTTCTGTTTATGTTCACGCTCGTATTAGCGGCTAATCTTTTTTCAGATGCTGTGCGTGACGCTTTTGATCCACGATTACGGGATGCACATTAATGTCAGTGAATCAAGCGCTTTTACAAATTGATAATCTATGTGTTGGATTAAAGACATGCGATGAAATCAGACCTGTTGTGAAGCATGTCACTTTTTCTATTGAAGCGGGTAAAACACTTGCCTTAGTGGGGGAGTCGGGCAGTGGTAAAACGCTGACATCATTGTCAATAATGCAGTTATTACCATTGAATGGTGTGATTTCTCAAACCAGTACTATTGCGTTTGAAGGAAAAGATCTTCTAACGTGCACAGAATTGGAAATGCGAAAAATTCGCGGTGGAAAAATTGGAATGATTTTTCAAGAGGCGATGACAGCATTGAATCCGGTTTTAACAATCGGACATCAAGTTAATGAAGTGTTGAGAATTCATAAGCCAACAATGTCTCGAAAACAGCGCCACAATAAAATCGTAGCTTTATTAGCGGAAGTGGGTATTGCTGAGCCTGCTAGTTGTGCAAAAAAATATCCATTCGAACTTTCGGGTGGAATGAAACAACGAGCTATGATCGCAGTGGCATTAGCGGGTGAACCAAAATTATTGATTGCTGATGAACCCACAACAGCATTAGATGTGACTATACAAAAACAGGTGTTAGATAAGTTAAAAGAAATTCAAACTCAACGTAAAATGGGCATTTTATTTATTACCCATAATCTTGGAGTTGTATATCAAATGGCTGATTATGTTATTGTGATGAAGGAAGGTGAAATCGTTGAACAAGCTGAGACAAAACAATTTTTTCAAAATCCGCAACATCCTTATAGTCAGCAATTATTGACTGCAGTAGCAGATTGGCGAAACATATTACCCTGTCATCCGCCTACACAAAAACCCATTGCACAAATTGAAAATCTCAAGATTCACTTTCCAATCCGAAAAGGATTGTTTAAACGAGTAGTGGGTTCAGTAAAAGCTGTGGACGGAGTGAGTTTAAATCTCTATCCAGGTAGAACGTTGGCGCTGGTAGGTGAATCAGGCTCTGGAAAAACAACAACAGGACTTGGAATTTTACAATTACTATCAATTACTGATGGGAGTGTAATTTACAAGGGTGAACAGCTTGTGAATGCTCAGCACGCGCAATTACAAAAATTACGTGCAAAATTTCAAATGATTTTCCAAGATCCTTATTCGTCAATGAATCCACGAATGATCGTCAAAGATATTATTGCAGAAGGTATGATTACACAAAAAATTGGAAAGAATGAGCAAGAGCGAGATAAATTTGTTCAGGATTTATTAATTAAAGTAGGTTTAGATCCTGAATACCGTTATCGTTTCCCACACGAGTTTTCTGGTGGGCAGCGTCAACGAATTTGTATTGCTCGAGCATTGGCTGTTCAGCCCGAGTGTATCATTTGCGATGAGCCCACAAGCTCATTGGATGTCAGTATACAACAGCACGTTTTAAATTTATTACAATCATTACAATCTGAAATGCAATTATCCTATCTAATGATCACCCATGATTTTGCTGTAGTGTCAAAAATGGCTCACGATGTGGCAGTGATGCGCGCAGGAAAAATTGTGGAGTCGGGTTCTGTTGAAGATATTTTGATACATCCACAACATCCTTACACGAAAGAATTACTGTCCGCAGTTCCTCACTTTAATCACCAGCGAGAACAAGACAATGAGTCACTCTGATATTGAAATCACTCAACTCCCTGCAAAAAAAGGTGAAATTGCTTTAATCACATTGAATAGGCCTCAAGCGCTCAATGCGCTTACCATGTCCATGTGTAAGATTATTGATGGGCATCTTCTGCAATGGCAGCAAGACGACAATATTAAGGCAGTGATAATTCAAGGTGCGGGTGATCGTGCATTTTGTGCAGGAGGTGATGTGCGTATTGTAAGTGAAATTGCGCGCACTGATTCAGAACAAGCAATGAATTTTTTTAGACAAGAATATCAAATGAATCGTCGATTATTTCATTTTAATAAACCGTATGTTGCTTTATTGCATGGAATTACGATGGGCGGTGGGTTAGGAGTTTCTGTGCATGGTTCTCATCGTGTTGCCGACGAATCTCTTCAATTAGCTATGCCCGAAACAGGTATTGGTTTTTATCCGGACATAGGCGGTAGTCATTTTTTATCTCATTGTCCAGGAAAATTAGGTTGGTATCTTGGTTTATCGGGCGATATAGTGAATGCGTATGATGCATTATATCTAGGATTAATCGATTTTGTTATTGATAAACGAGATTTCGCTAATGTGATCGAAGAAATGACAACGTTAGATTTTGATCATGATGCGCACATGCAAGTTTCAGAGTTATTGAAACGTTGGCAATTGACTGTTCAGCAAAGCCCATTATTAAATGATCAAATCGAAATTGATCGCTGCTTTTCTGCAAGTACAATTGAAGAAATTATTCAGAATTTATCAGCATCAACATCTGAAAGATGCGCCGTGATTTTAGCTCTTCTCAAACAAAAATCGCCTACCAGTCTTAAAATAACATTTAAACTTTTAAATCAAGCATTGTTACAAGATTTTGATGCGTGCATGGATTTCGAGTTGAAACTCACAGAACGTTTTTTGCAGCACCCCGATTTTGCTGAAGGCGTTCGCGCAGCCATCATCGATAAAGATCGTAAACCTCGTTGGCAGCCTGCGAATCTGAGCGAAGTGGACGATGATTTGCTGGCGCAATGGGCTACGTAAACAATTGTTGCGAGTGGCAAAAGATTTCTAATGAGAGAGGAAGTTGGTGGCTATGGGTGGACTCGAACCACCGACCCCGGCATTATGAATGCCATGCTCTAACCAGCTGAGCTACATAGCCATGAGAAGCCAAGAATAGTGCCGTTTTAGCCCGCTTCTGTCAAGTCGAAGCAGGCTTAATCATTTACGCCATGACCGTCTTTGATATATAATCGAGCCTACATTAGGGGTGCTCAGGGCCAGCCTGGGCTGAGAAGCCACTCGCTAACCCTTTAAAGCCTAGATCCCAACTGCATAGTCTAGGTAGAACCTGATCTCAATAATCTGAGCGGAGGAAAATGTTATGTTTATTGTACAATCCATTTTTGGTTTTATTGCGCTAATTACCTCATTCATTGGTTTTCTACCACAATCCTACAAAGCCTATAAGACACGATCGACTCATGACATATCAATGTTGATGGTGTTGAATTATTTACTATGCTCTTTGGCGTGGATTGTTTATGGCACATTTATTCAGGCCGGTTTTGTGGTTGCGAGTAATATTGTGTGTTTATTGAGTAGCATATTGTTGATTGTACAAAAACGGTATTATGATAATGCTGGACGATAGTCGATTTCGTTCCATTCTTTGTCTCAATGGTGAATTACCAGAGCGTGAATTTTTTCTACGCAATTTACCGATAATTGCAGCGGATGGCGCTTTTCTCAAATTGCAGAAAATGAATATTAAACCTCATATGACTATTGGAGATTTCGATAGCGTCACTAAAGAAGATTTAAAGGATTATGATCATCTTCACATGCCTGATCAAAGTTCTTCCGATTTTCAAAAATGTTTATCCTACATGACTGAAGAAAATTTATTGCCTGCAATCATTGTAGGAGTTCATGGCGGTTTTGTTGATCATATCATTCAAAATATTAATATTTTTTTAAAAACAGATTCTGCCTTTTATGCGCCTCCTATTTATGGATTTACAATTAAAAACACAGAGGTTCAGCGAATCACAGTAAAAAAAGGACAGAAAATTTCGTTGTTAGGAATGCCCTCTGCAATTGTCGATACCAAAGGATTAAAATGGGATTTAAATCGGTCAGAATTAACATTCCCAGGGCGTAGCGCTTGTTTTAATCGAGCTAATCAAGATTTTGTTGATATAACTGTTCATGAAGGCAGTTTACTAGTCTTGATTTATTTAGAGGCAATCGATGATGCAGGGTGGTAAAATATGCAGGGATTTCAAACGCATTTTTTCTCAATGCTGATGGTTTTTTAACAGCAATAAATGAGTGCTCCCGTAGCCAATCGATATCAACAAGCACATTAGCAATTTATTCAGATTGGATGAAAGGCGATTTTCTGAAACGTGACAAAAGCGAACCATTTCTTAGAGAAATATTACAAGGCATTGTAAAACATTACACTAAACAAATATCCTGGCGCAATCTCGTCAGCGAAATGACCATTGATCATACTCAAACTGTTATAGATTACATTAGCTTATTAGAAGCAATGAATGCCGTGTTTGTTCAAAGTGCACTACTGGAAGATAAGCTACTAGGTGCTCCGAAAAAACAACGTAATCAACCGCTTTTTTCTTTCTTACCAAGCAGAGATTGAGGGATAAATAGGCCAGCCCCGCTGGCAATTGTTTTCTCAAACAATTGAGATTGATTTTGGCAGCCCATTTTTTCTTTTATTTTTGTACGGTGCTTTTCAATGGTTCTAGGACTTCTGCCTAAACGTCGCGCAATTTCCTTTGACGACATACCTCGAAGCATCAAAAATAATATTTCTGATTGGAGTACGCTCAAATCAAAATTATCATAATTCGTTTTCAGTTGATAAGATTGTTGCTGATTAATTCGATGGCATTTCCCAATCGGTGAAGTCAGTGCTATTACAGATCGCATTATTGGACAGTCAGTCACATCCATTGCATGAGAGGATATCCCTATCATTTCTCCTCTTGAATTAAATAAAGGAGATTTTCTATCATAATGTACTCTCCAAGCACCGTCGATATAGCGACAATATTCGATACTAGTGACGGGTTTACCTGTGCGTATCACTTCCTGGTCTGCAGCGATAAATTTATCAGCTAAGTCTGAGGCTTCGCAGGGCATTGCAAAATCATTAAAGTTATTAAATGAAGCATTAGATGATTTAAAGCCTACCAATCTCGCAAATTCATTATTCATCATTCGATAGTTGCTTTGCAAATCTTTCCAAAAAATGCAATCAGTGGATTTATTGTATGTATTAATCGCTTCTCGGATAGTGTTTTCATGAAACATCGTGATACCCCTCATTTCATCATATGCCGTCAACGGATCAGAACAGACCCATTACATGCAAACTTTAAGGATTATACACATTTTTTAAGGCTACTGAATGGGTATTTGCTACCCATTGAATACTCATGACTTTTTGATATCCTCTTTAAAAAGGAGACTCTACGGCAATGTTAAAAACTCCCATTAGTCAGCCTCGAGAGGGCGATAGGATAATGGCACTTCACAGTCTTGCTAAGCGACACAGTGAAAACACAGGCAAACAGATAGCCATTGCTGGTATAGGCAAACCAACCTTTCCTGCAAATCAGCACTTTCTAGAAAGTATCATTGCAAGTTGGCAGACACTTGATGAGAATGCGAAAAAAAGTGATGAACTACTTAGTCATTACGAGGAGCAGATAAGACAATCCTCAGACCCCGACAAAATTGCTCGGGAAGGTTATCCATTAGACCTTTTACAAGAAATTCACGCACTTAATGCTCATGAAGAGAGACCCGATAATCCTGCTGGACTTCTCAGTGCTCGTGAAAACATGGCTAGCGCATTGACCCGATTATACCGTTTGCCGACTGAGAGACCGTTTCACTATGATCACATTCTTTTCACGGTAGGTGGATCATCAGGTATAGCCTCCTTTTTTATGGCCATTAACTCGAACAAACCACATGGTCGTATCATCACTCCATCGCCTTATTATCCATTACATGCGGGCGGTGGCAGAAAAAATCGTCTTCATACATTCGATGTGTTGAAACTGCCAGGTTACAAACTTAATCCTCAAGTTTTGTTTGAAGCGATTAGCACTGCAAAAAGACAAGCTTTTCTAGATGGAGGAGAAATCAGCGCTTTTGTATTTTGCTACCCCAATAATCCGACTGGTGCAACACTATCGGCAGAAGAATGGCGAGCTATTGCAAATATTATTTTGGAAGATGATACATTAAAGTCAACGCCAATTCTCCTGGACGAGTCCTATGCAGAAATGCATTTGGACGGGCAAGATCACTATTCACTTGTGGAAGTCGCGCCAGAGCTAGAAGATCGAATCGTGCTGTTGAGGTCTGGAACCAAAGGTATGTCACTGGCAGGTGAGCGCGTCGCCATATTAGCCTGCAAAAATAAGAAACTTCTCGCTGAAATTGTGCAAGCGCATTCAAACTTCTGTGGGCATGCTCCTATTATCTGTTCTAAAGCTTATGCCTATGCCATGACAAAACTTGATGCAGAAGAGGAAGCTTTAATCAGTAGTTACTATGGTTCTATGGTGGAATTTGTTTATAACGCTCTTATCGATATAGGTGCTGCCATGCCTGATAAAAATTACACGGTCAGCGGTACATTTTACGTATTAGCTGATTTGAGTGATTGTTTAGGCATTGAACCACATTCAGATACAAAACAAGCACTGCCTGAAATGACGCATATTATTGATGATGAAACACTTGTTAAAGATCTTATTTTTCGTAAGCAGATCATGCTGTGTCCATTATCGTATTTTGGCGTAAACTCTAAAAAAGGTTATGTGCGAATTACTTGCAGCGACGTAGTAGATTGCGAATATATTATCAATCAATTAGGTGATTTTCTTGCAGAGGTACGTAAAGAAAAATTAGATAAATTGGACACCAAAATTAAAACGCGTCTTGAATTTCTCGCTATCTATGATAGTAATGAAGCAAGAATGCTCAATAATGAATACAGCACTACATTCAATCAAGCACTATTGCAATATAACGAACAAATGGATCTCACTGGGAAAGATGCGAAACAGTTAAAAAACCTTCAGCTAAAATTAAAAGCGTTTTCTGTTCAGGTCGGTGCAAAAATTCTTTGTAAAAAGCCTAATGGAGAGCTCGAAGCAGCTATCCGAATCACTGCCTTTGCTCAAATGATCATCACAAGAGCAAGAACGAAGAAATTTCAACAGAAAATGGATATATGTTGGTACGAATGGGTCGAATCAACATTACCCGAAAAATATCACGTTGCAAAAAAAAGAGTACTCGCTAGTGAGCGGTTGGCAGCTAATCCTCAGTGGCGCAATCAACGTCTTCAATGCTTTGAACAGGGAATGCATTTTTTTGCAAAACCAGCGAGTAATACAAATAGCACGAGTTCTAGCGATAAAGCTATTGGGCTCATTGCACAGAATGAAAAATTTGCCCCTAAAATTTAAGAGTAAGGAGCGCAGCAAACAGTTAAAAAAGTATTTTTCGCTGACGCTCCGAGTATAGAGACCCAGATTTATGTGATCTGACCTGGTAGAGCGACGATAACTCACTAATGCATTATTTTATTTTGATAAATTTGATCTTTTACCTATAGGGGAAAATCTAGAATGGCATTTTTTAAACAAGAGAACTTTGGGAACGATGGAAATGAGCTCGATCCAAATGAAGAGACCATGATTGCATCGCTTAAACATCTCAGTGAAGGCTTTCTTTGGTTCAGAAAGGCTTACCCCGAGAGCTATACTGATAAATTGGAGGCAATTTTTTCACTGGCTCTGAATGAAAATAGAGATGCGTGTCATGCCCTAATAAATCAATTGGTTGAATTATTAGGCCCCACCTATTTTGATAACCTTATCGTCAAAATTATCTCAGGCCAATACAATGATTTGCAAAAACCATCGCCCTTCAGGCAAAGCCTCAAGAAACTGTTAGATAAATGGTATGTAAAAGTTGAAAACAAACTCTGTTTGCTTGGTCCAGATCCCATAGCTTGGAGCGAAAGGCGGATACAAGCTGGAAGACTGAAAAAAGCTCTTGAGAAACACATCGTGGATAAAAATTGCCCTGTATATCCTGATACTGAGCTTGTGGCCCTAGTTAAAGAGATACTCGAGAATGGAAAAAAATACTATAATCACTATGGTCTAGACAATGGATTTAATGGATTTTTAGACGATTTAAAAATAGTCTCTGATCTTCGTGTTAATGGAAGCTTAACATCCTCTGAAAACTTTTTTTATGGACCTGAAAGTTTTGCAGCATTGTTGATTATTCAAAATAAAAAACTTGTGGATCAAATCGTAACGCTTAGGGTGACGCTTGTGGAAACACAAAGTAAAAAAGAGTTTGCCTCTCAGAATGAACCTGCACTAAAAGCGCAAAATGCCCAACTCTATGCAGAAAATACTACACTCAGGAAGCAAATTGCTGACTTGCAGTCTCTTAGTGCTGATAATAATCATACGAAATTAACGGATCTAATAAAGTTAATGATGGAAAAAAATCAGGCAAACGAAGCTACGATCACATCACAAAAAGAACAAATTTGCAATTTGTTAGAGGAAATGGATGATGAACTGACCAGCAGTTGTGAGCTTGAGTGTCTTGAAGATAATGCCCTAGATTATACACCACTAAAGTGGAGTAAATGAGTAATGTGGCAGTACAAGGTGAACTCTTAAAACAATTTCTGAAATCGCCTGAGCCAAGAGCCTGGTGCATGTTAGAATTGATACGAGTAGTTAAATACTCTTAATTACATATTTTTAAAAACAGATTCTGCCTTTTATGCGCCTCCTATTTATGGATTTACAATTAAAAACACAGAGGTTCAGCGAATCACAGTAAAAAAAGGACAGAAAATTTCGTTGTTAGGAATGCCCTCTGCAATTGTCGATACCAAAGGATTAAAATGGGATTTAAATCGGTCAGAATTAACATTCCCAGGGCGTAGCGCTTGTTTTAATCGAGCTAATCAAGATTTTGTTGATATAACTGTTCATGAAGGCAGTTTACTAGTCTTGATTTATTTAGAGGCAATCGATGATGCAGGGTGGTAAATTTTGCAAATGAAAAGTTCAGGGGCGCGAAATTTTCGCGACCCTGAAATATAACTACAAATCAGGATTTAGCACCTGAAATTATCCCTGCAAATTTTTCTAGAAGATCAACAGGAAAAACAATTGTTGTGGCATTTTCTTCGGAGATGCTATTTAAAGTTTGCAAGTATCGAAGTGTTATACCGCCACGGCTGCTGGATAAAACCTCAGCAGCTTCAGCTAATTTGGCGGAGGCTTGTAATTCACCTTCAGCATGAATCACTTTCGCACGGCGTTCACGTTCAGCTTCAGCTTGTTTTGCAATCGCACGTATCATACTTTCATCAATGTCGATGTGTTTAATTTCTACAATGCCGACTTTAATGCCCCAGGCATCAGTTTGTGAATCTAGTATTTTTTGAATATCCGCATTGAGTTTGTCACGTTCGGATAAAACATCATCAAGTTCATGCTGGCCTAGCACCGATCGTAAAGTTGTTTGTGCTAATTGGTTGGTGGCTTCGTAATAATTTTGTACTTGCAAATAGGCTTTTTCTGGATCAACTACACGAAAATACAAAACGGCATTAACGCGCGCTGAGACATTATCTCGTAAAATCACATCTTGGCTAGGTATATCCATTACCACTGTACGTAAATCGATGCGTACCATGGTTTGTACGCCTGGGATTAATAAACGTAACCCAGGCGCTTTTATTCCCCAGAACCGTCCAAAAGTTAAAACGACGCCGCGCTCAAATTGTTTGATGACACGAATAGTGTTTAATAAAATGAATCCCACAATAACTAACGCAAATAAAATAAAAACTTCCATTACGATTCTCCCAATGGTTCAACCTGTAAAATAAGACCATGCATTTCAACTACTTTTACATGTTGTCCAACATGCAGCGGCGATGATGATTTGGCTTGCCAAATTTCACCTTGAATACGAACTTGAATAATATTATCGTAAATAGCAACAACTTCTCCAGTGCTAATTAAAATAGCCTCACGTCCTGTGACTTCAGGTGTGTGTTGTGCTCGTATAACCAGCGTTATAATTAATGATATAAGCCCTACCGTTATTACTGTTGCTCCAATAATGAGTTGCAATGGAATTCCAAAGCCTGCAACATTGGTATCTATCAACATAATAGATCCAATTAAAAATGCAATCGCGCCGCAAAGACCTAAAATTCCGTAGCTTGTGATATAAAGCTCTGAAATTAAAAAACCTATGCCTAAAATAATTAATCCTAATGCCGCATAGTTTACTGGTAGCAACTGCAAGGCATACACAGAGATAAATAATGCAATTGCGCCTATAGCTCCAGGGACTGTTACGCCGGGTGTCGTAAATTCTAAAAATAATCCATATATCCCAACTAACAAAAGTAAGTAAGCTACGCTAGGATCTGTGATTACTGATAAAAATCGTGTTCTCCAGTCAGGTGTAATTTTTTCTAAGGAGATATTTTTTGTTAGTAGAGTAACTGTTTTGCCCCCAATTTCAGTGTGACGTCCATTTAATTCGGATAATAACTGATGTATATCGTCCGCAGAAAAATCAATCACTTTTTTTTCTAGCGCTTCTTTCTCAGATAAACTTTCAGCTTTAATGACGGCTTGCATTGCCCACTGAACATTGCGTCCTCGTAATTGAGCTAGGCTACGAATATAGGCGGTGGCATCACTGGTTGCTTTATGTTCGAGAGTGGATTCGTGTTTGTCTTTGGATGCTTCAGAGGATCCTGGCATTCCGATTGATACAGGTGTTGCGGCGCCTAAATTCGTGCCGGGTGCCATAACCGCAAAATGACTGGCGTAAAGAATGTAGGTTCCTGCACTTGCTGCTCGGGCTCCGCTGGGGGATACATAAGTCACCACAGGTACGCTCGAAGCTAAAATGGCTTTATTAATCTCTCGCATGGATTCCGATAATCCGCCGGGGGTGTCCATCTGTATGATTACAACTTCGGCTTTATTCGCTTGCGCCTTTTCCAGTCCACGCACCACGAAATCAGAAACAGCGGGACCAATTGCCCCTTGGATTTCAAGCAAATAAGCGACAGGGTTGGCTACTTGACTGGCTTGACCAGTAGTCCCGGCAAATATCATCGCCAGGATTGCGAAATTTCTCAAACATTGAAATAAAGAAGCCATGATTGACCGGTTCCTTGTCAGTATTCTGTCATGATTATTCACCTAAAAGTGCATAGAGAACATTAGGCAAGCTAACATGAGATTGATTAATTCTAGGCTAAAAACAGTGATTCTGCTACCTAACTCGGGTAATACGTATTCCCACCATGCCTCATGTTCAGTGTGAGCTGCTGGCTAATTGTTAAATTCTTGACATGAGCCGCAGAAAATGTCAGATTTACCCAACATCATTATCCTAACTATTAGGAATAACATGAAAGCAATCAAATACTCTGCTCCGCTCTTACTAGCTCTTATCTCCTTTCAGGCTTTTGCGGAAGTGATGGTATATATTGAAAACGATACAGATAACATTTGTAAGCTAGTAAACAAAGAGTTAAAACACGGGTTATTGTATACCTATCCCCCTGTGAGAATTGCGCAGAATGATGTAGGGATTTTTAGGATGATGGATTCTGGATTTCGTGGCCCTGAAATCGAGTTGTTTTTTAATTGTGGTGGTAAAAAAATAAGTATTACTTGCCAAGAAGATTTATGGTTTATTTCTGCAGGTGCAGTGAATGCCAAATTAGAATATGCTGATCCAGGAATTACAGGCACATATAAATTAGAGACGGGTTCGGCATTATGGGGTCAAGTTGGAGTAATTCGTTGGAACATCTTGAACAATTAATTCAAGAAAATTCAAAAATATATATAGGTTAAGAGAAGCATGAAACTATTTAAATTCACCCTCGTGTTATTGCTCATTTTTATATCATGCCAGGCAAATGCGCGGGTAGTCGTGCGTATAAAAAACGACACTGATAATATCTGTAAACTTGAAAATAAATATATCAAAAATGTTTCGTTGTCTATTTCCCCTGCAGCACAAGTAAATCCTAATCAAGCTGATATGTGCCTTATGGAAGATTCTATTGTTCGAGGATCTGAAATCGAATTAACGTATAGTTGTGGTGGCAAGAATATTAAATTAAAATGTCAAGAAGGTGTGTGGACTTTGTGGAAAGCTGATATCCACGCTAAGCTAATGTACGCCGACCCTGGGATTACTGCGACCTATCATATAATAAAGAGTTCTGTTGTTTGGGGGCGAGCAGGGGAAATCGAATGGAAAATAGTTGATAAAAAATAGAGATTGGTTGGATTTTAGTCTGAGTTTTTTACTTCAATGATAAATAATATTTTCTTTTCGTGTCTGGAAATTTCTCAATAGAATATCGCAGCATAGTTCTAGGCATTTTAGTGGCATGTTGATCAAGAAATTCAATCAGCATGACTTCGTTTTTTTTACCCGCTTCGCGTAACATCCAGCCAACTGCTTTATGAATTAAATCATGCTCATCTTTTAACAAAAGAAGAGCAATCTTAAACGTCCATTCAAGTTGATTTTTTCGAATAAAATACCACGTCGAAACAATTGCAATTCTTCGTTCCCACATTTCTTTTGATTTGCCCAGCGTCAGTAAAAGTTTTTTGTCATCATTTAATATATGAGCGCCAATAATCAAATGAGCGGAGCTATCAACAAGGTTCCAATTATTAACATGTTTTAAGTGATCTAGATAAAATTGAAAACGTTCAGCCCGCGCATTTTTATCAGATTTCTGGTATTGATTAACAAGTAGAATCAGGGCCAATAAACGCTCTTCATTAATTTTCGATTTTAGTAATTTGCTTATCTCGTACAGAGAAGCGTCAGAAAAATCTTTTGCAATTTTTCGTAAATCAGGAACGCTTACACCAATAAATTGATCGTTTTCAGCGTACCCACCGGGATCGGTTTTAAAAAAAACAGTATTATTTGTGCTCGATTCTTGAGCTAAATTAGATAAGGTTTTTTTAATCTGGGAAAGAGTATTCACAGTGCATTCCTGGTTAAGCTAAAAAATATTGAATAGAATATTAAAAATCTTATCATGTGCCTGATTGCTTGAAAGGAATTATATCTTTAATTTTCCTATTCTTCAAGGCTTGACGGTGCAAGAAATTAAGAAAATAATCATTCTTGGATTTTTGGGCATGTGAATTAACTGATGCTTGAATATTCTTGTCGCTCACATGGGAACAAAAAAACCGCCCTATATGGAAAAGCTAAAATTGTTTTAATCGAAGATCAACCTCAAAGACCAGGCCGCATCGAAACAATGTTGATGGAATTAATTCGTAGTGGGACATTTAAGATGCAAAAGACATTATTTTATGCAGTTTTTTAGATTCCAAACTCGATCATGATCGTTTTGCAATCGTTAAACCAATATTGTTCGAAAGATTTCTCAGTCTCTTAGAGGAAAACGGAATTAATATTCCAATTTTGCATTCTGATAATTTTGGGGATGGTGATTTTAATCGGCCTTTGCCTCTTTGAACTGATGCTGTTATTGACTTGGAGAAAGAAACTACATTAACTCTTCCCACTGTATTTTAAAGTTATCTTGTCACTAGCATTTATCAATATATGGTTCTTTCAAACACCTCTAATTTATTAATGTGCTATACTTTATAGTGAGTGTGATTTCTCTCTTTAATATGAGGTGTTAAATGGGATTTAATGCTAGAAATATTATTATCATCGTTCTTATAATGGCGTTGACTATTTTGTTGTTCAGCTTATTTCAATATGAGGGAGAGTATTCTCAGTTGATAGCATTTTTGACTATGATTGCAACTGTTTTGACTATGATCGCAACCATGGCTATTGCTTATATTGCATATAATCAATTAAATAAAATAGCCAAAATAAATTTGGGTGATCATATGCTAAAGTTGGATCAGCTTTGGCATACAGTTGAAATTATAAAAGCAAGAAAATTAATCGATGAATATTTTCAAAGATTCTATAGGGTATTTTTCATGAGCAATAAAGCTTTATATAAAGACGCCGTGAAAATGGCTTCTAAAGAGATATATAAGATTTCAAAACCAGATACAGAAGTAAAAATTAAAGAGTATGAATCCAAGTTTATATATATACTCTCGCTCATAGAGTTTTTTGATACGTTGGGTTTTATTTATTCAAAAGGTGAAATAGATCAGAAAAATGAAATAAAAAGTTTATTTAAGGACTCAGTAAAATTTTATTATGAAATAAACAAAGTTTATATTGATCATATTCATAATAATCCTGACACAAAAGATAGGTTTAAAAATTTTCAAAATATTTACAATGAGTTCAAGCGCGATGAGAGTTAAAAATAGGATATTGTGTCATCTATTGTTCAATAATATCTTTTAAAGGAAATTGAGCGGCCAGGTACAAAGGATAATTGTGAACATTTGTGTTGTTATCAATGGTCAAAGTCTTCCCGCTCATGATTACTCTGTAATTTGGTTGGTATTTATCATTGTAAACGCGAAGGCTTTTTGCTTGAGTAACCCATCCTGATTTCACTTCTACTGGGATAATATGGCCATCAATTTGTCTTAGAAACTCTATCTCTGATTTCCCTTCATTCCAGCTAAATATCTGGTCTGTGCTTGAGTAGCTGAATGCTTGTGCGGCGAAGTTTTCGGCAAAGTATCCTTTATAAGATCCGTAATTATAATCCATTATTGTTGACGGTGGAAGATTTGATAGGGCTCCTAATATCCCAACGTCAAAAATAAATAGTTTAAAAGTATTTTCTTTTGTGTAGGATCGTAAAGGTAATTGACTTTGGTGTGCAATAGTTACTTTGATTATTAAATCAGCTGATTCTAGCCAATCAATTGCTCCTGACATTTTACTGAAACGATCAATGCCTGGTATAACATCTTTGAACTTATATTTTTTCGCAGATCCATCCTGCGAGAGGCCTAGTTGCTCCGGAATTGATTGCCAAACTCGGTTAATATGCATTGCATTAATTTTCCCAGAGTGTTTCGCGATGTCAGAAAAATACCCTGTTATAAGATCACTTTGTTTTTCTCTAGCTAAATTGAAAGCGGTGAATAAGTCTTTGCTATTTTCTTTATAAGTGTTGACGACTTCTGGTAATCCACCCACGATAAAATAATGCTTTAAGCATTCCCACAGATGTTGATGAGCTACAGTTGGAATTTGACTAGATATGGTGAGATTATTTAATAGCTCTACATACAGCTCACTTCCTGTTGCCATCATGAATTCTAAAAATGACATAGGATGCATTGAGAGGTGGTCAACTTTACCAACCGGGTAAGACACTGGCCCAAGGTGAATACCTAATAATGAGCCAGCACAGCACAGATATGTTCCAGGGAGGTCTTCGCAGAAATATTTTAGGCTTGTGAGTGCTTTTGGGCAGGCCTGTATTTCATCAAATATAATGAGGTCTTTCGTATAATCAATTTTCTTACGCTGCTTCAAGCTTAACTCTTGAACAATCCGTTTGGGGTCCAGATCGACTCCAAACACCTCACCTAAGCCCGGCTCTTTCTCAAAATTAAAATAATGGTATGTATCAAAATATCGTTTACCAAACTCATTCAATATGTAGGTTTTACCGACTTGACGAGGCCCTTTTATGATAAGAGGCTTACGTTTAGGGTCGTCCCTCCAATTACGTAGTTTCTGTAAGATTAGTCTATCCATGTGGTATAGTATAGCTCATTGATACAAAAAGTGCGACCACTAAATGTCTAATTTGTACATAAAGTGGTACCACAAAATGAACGGGCAGTACACTTTGTGCTCCCACTTTATGTCAAGAACGACGAAAAACCCGAGAATTTTTCGAAAAGAGGTCTAAATTAGAGCTATATCTGAGAGGGCACCCAGCTTAAACGTTAAAGCGGAAGTGCATCACATCGCCGTCTTTGACGATGTATTCTTTACCTTCAACGCGCAATTTTCCGGCTTCTTTCGCGCCTTGTTCACCTTTGTAATTAATGAAGTCATCATATGCAATCACTTCTGCACGGATGAAGCCTTTTTGGAAATCAGTATGAATCACAGCGGCCGCTTGTGGAGCCGTTGCACCGATATTCACCGTCCATGCGCGCACTTCTTTTACGCCAGCGGTAAAATACGTTTGTAAACCGAGCAGGTCGTAACCAGCACGAATCACTCGATTTAATCCAGGCTCTTCCCAGCCGAGCTCGTGTAGATATTCTTTTTTCTCGGAAGGGGAAAGGGCCACTAATTGGGCCTCAAGTTCTGCGCAAATGGGAATAACGCTCGCTTTTTCTCGCGCTGCAATTTCTTCAACGACAGTTAACAACGGATTATTTTCAAAACCGTGCTCATCAACATTTGCAATATAAAGAACGGGTTTGAGAGTAATTAATTGAAATGGTTGCAACAATTCCACCGCATTTGTATCTAAATCCATTGTTCGCACAGGATTGCCTGCATCAAGATGAAGTTTAACTTTTTCAAAAAGCTCTAGTTGTGCTTTTGCGACTTTATCGCCCGATCTTGCTGTTTTGCTGACTTTAAGAAGTGCATTTGAAATCGTTTCTAAATCGGCCAATGCAAGTTCAGTGTTAATCACTTCGATATCATTTGTAGGGTCAACTTTACCTGCAACGTGGATAATATCACCGCTTTCAAAACAGCGAACGACATGAGCAATCGCTTGTGTTTCACGAATATTGGCCAGAAATTTATTGCCCAATCCTTCCCCTTTAGACGCGCCCTTTACAAGTCCGGCAATGTCAACAAATGTCATTGATGTAGGGACAATATTTTGTGGTTTTACAATATCCGCTAATTTATCAAGACGTAGATCAGGCATCGGAACAATGCCGACATGAGGGTCAATCGTGCAAAAAGGAAAATTTGCAGCTTGAACGCTCGCTTCAGTTAATGCATTAAATAATGTTGATTTTCCAACGTTGGGAAGTCCAACAATGCCACATTTAAATCCCATAATCTTTACTCACAAAAAAATTGATCAGTTATACATCAATTGCATTTGAATGCAATTCTCGAATGGCTTTTTGATGATCCCCAGAAATAAAAGTAGGCAGCACTTCAAGTGCGCTACGAATTGCAGACATGATTGCAGTATGTTCTTCATTGCGAGGTGGTTTAAGCACATAATTAACGACTTCATTTCGATCACCCGGGTGATCTATGCCCAATCGAAGTCTATGAAAAGCTGGGCTGTGTAATTTTGCAATAATATCGCGTAGTCCGTTATGCCCACCATGTCCGCCATGTTGTTTAAAGCGTACTTGGCCCGCCGGAAAATCTAATTCATCATGAACAATTAAAATTTCTTCTGGTGGAATTTTATAATAACTAGCCATCGCTTGAACGGATGTTCCACTGAGATTCATGTAGGTAGATGGAATTAAAAGCCAGCATTCATGTTCAGAGATTTTAATATTGCCAATACTGCCGTGGAATTTATTATCGGAACGTAGGTTAAGGTGATGTTGGCGAGTTAATTCTTCAACTAGCCAAGCGCCAACATTGTGGCGCGTCTCGGCATATTTCGGGCCTGGATTGCCCAAGCCCACGATTAGTCTGATAGGCGGTGCCACTATTTCTCAGAAGATTCGGCTTCTTCACCACCTTCGCCCGCAGCTTTAGATTCAGCACCTTCTTCGCCAGCGGCTTCGGCCCCTTCAGCTCCTTCAGCTGGAGCACCTTCTTCAGGTTCTTCCACAACTTTAGGAATATGAATACTCACTACTGCATGGTCATGAGCTTGATCTGAGCCATGAGCGAGTAGCATAACTTCGACACCTTTAGGTACTTTAATGTGCGTTAAGTGAATAACGCCATCCAACTCTAAGTTGGCCAAGTCTATTTCGATGAATTCAGGTAGGTCAGCTGGCAAACAACGAATTTCAAGTTCACCCATGTGGTGATTCACAACACCACCAGCTAGTACGCCGGGAGCTTTTTCTTCGTTCATGAAATGTAATGGAACGCTCATGGTGAGTTTTACGTCAGCGCTTACGCGTAAGAAGTCCATGTGTGTGATGCGTGGACGGCCAGGATGGCGTTGAATATCTTTAACGATCACTTGTTGTTTCTTCTTGCCATCGATGTTCAATGTCAAGATATGCGAGAAAAACGCTTCGTTTTCCAGGGCGCGAATGACCAAATTGTGAGATAAAGAAATTGCCACTGGCTCTTCTTTACCGCCATAGATAATTGCAGGTACCGTGTCCTCTAATCGGCGCGTACGACGGTTTGCAGCCTTACCAAAGGTATTCCGGCTTGCCACAGTTAAGTCAAATAAATTGGCCATATTCTTTACTCCACTACGAATACTGCGCGGTTTCAGCGCCTTAGACCGGTCGCATATCCGCTTAGTTATACAAAAGCCGGACATTGTAGCGGCATTTTAGTGAAAATACTAGCCAGAAATGGAGAATTTATGGCTAGTCAGACGCCTCTAACGCCATCCCTAAAATACCCCTTCCGGTTCCCTATTCCCGATCGCCCTGAAACGCGCATTTCTTCGTCGATATCACGGAATTGGAACCAATAACGTGGTAAATATCACATTATTGGAACGAATAACGTGATATTTATCACGAAATCGGAACGAATAACTTGATAAATTGAAGGCGCTCTGCTATTGTAAGTACCATGGAACGCATACTTTATAAGAAACTCGTTGCTTGGAAACATTCAGAAGGCCGAAAGCCCTTGATGCTAGAAGGGGCTCGCCAGGTGGGTAAAACCTACCTGTTAAAAAAACTGGGGAAAGAAGAGTATGAGCATTTCTATTATTTAAACTTCAACGAAAACCCTGACGCATGCTCTTTATTTGAAGGCAACATTGGTGCCAAAACAATATTGGAGAAATTGGGAATCTATTTTCAAGCGCAAATTACACCAGACAATAGTTTGATTTGCTTCGATGAAATTCAAGACTGTGATGGTGCATTGGCGTCGCTGAAATATTTTTGTGAAGATGCGCCCGAATATCATCTCGCAGCGGCAGGTTCATTATTGGGTGTGAAATTAAAAGGAAAAAAAGGATTTCCCGTTGGAAAAGTCACTATGCGACAGCTGCACCCACTTTCATTTGAAGAATATCTGCGAGCCATTGATAAAACTGGGTGGATAAAATTATTGGGTGAAATTAACGTCAAAGAAAAAATTCCCGAAGTCTTTCATAATGATTTAATAGAGGCTTTAAAAACATACATGTTTGTCGGTGGAATGCCAGAAGCGGTTGCAAAATATATTCAAACAAAAGACTTTGAAGAAGTACGGCAAATTCAGAAAGATATCTTACGAACCTATGAGCTCGATTTCGCAAAGCATGCAACACCTGCAGAAGCCGCAAAAATCTCCATCGTTTGGGACACTATTCCATCGCAGCTTGCAAAAGAAAACAAAAAATTTATTTACTCGGTGATAAAAGAAAGCGCCAGGGCACGTGAATATGAAACTGCAATTCAGTGGTTAGTGGATGCTGATCTCATCACAAAATGCTACAACATCTCAAAGCCGGGTATTCCGCTAAAAAGCTACTTCAATCATGAAGTATTTAAAACTTATTTACTCGACGTGGGATTGCTAGGTGCGATGAGTCAACTTAATTCCAAAGTTCTGTTAGAGGGAAATAACCTTTTTGTTGAATATAAAGGTGCTCTTACAGAAAATTACATTGCTCAAGCGCTAACAACGTTTCTTGAGCATCAGCTTTTCTACTGGACCAGCGAAGGCAAAGCTGAAGTTGATTTTGTTGTCGATATCGACGGTATTCCGTTACCTTTAGAAGTCAAATCAGGGCAGTCTACCAAGAAAAAAAGCCTTCAAGTTTACATCGAAGAATATTCACCTCCGATTTCAGTTCGTACCTCTTTGCGCAATATTGCATATGATGCAAAGTTGTTGAATGTTCCGCTTTATGCTGTGAGTGAGTTGTCAAAGCTGATAAAAGAGGTAGTTGATTAAAAGTTAGGTTTATTTTCGGGCGCCAAAAAGCAATATACATATTATACGCTATAATGAGTATATAAATTGTGTAGTACTAATGTGGGGGAGGCAGGAATGATGCCAAGACTTCGTGAAGTAAAACTGTTGGAGCAGTGTATTGTTGAAGTGGTTTTTGATAATGATATAGTAAAGAAAGTCAATTTTGCAGATTTGATTGATTTTCAAGTATTAAACGAAAAGCACTGTCCTGATAGTTTTTCTAAATTAAAATTTGACAACGACAAGAATATTATTTATTGGGAGAATGGTCAAACTATTACTATTGATTCTCTAATAAGGAAGATTCATGAAGATGATCAAAGGTTGTTTCATCTCGAACAACGCTTACTACAGCCATCCCCAGATACGCTCTTGTATAAGATCGTTAAATTTGACTATTTTATAGATATGTGTCAGAAACAATATTTATTCTTTAAAAACGTAACTCAATATGAAGGTAACCCTAAAGATTCACAAATGCCAAAAAGAGAAAGGTTATTAAGAGAGGCAGTTAGATTTGAAAATAATCCAGACGTTTCATTATATGACTTTGATGAACCAAATCGAAATAACACATATGCATGTTGTTTTTCGCTAAATGAATCTAGGTATATTTGGAAGGCGTATGCAGCAGATTTAAAACGGGATTTATGTCTAGTCTTCCACTATGATAATTTAAAAAAGTATTTTATAGAAAACTATAATATAAGTCATTTTATAGGTGGGAGTAAACTGAATACGAATAATTTTCTAATAAATATTTGTAAAGTTCAGTACGTTGATGAGCAGTCTACCCTCACAAACACTTATCATAAAAATCTATGTGAGTATGCATGCTATCAATATAATAAACATCTTCCAGATGATGAAGTCAGATTGTTTTTAAGTCCAAATTTATCAAATTTCAAAAAAGAACCAGAA
Source organism: Gammaproteobacteria bacterium (assembly GCA_019748175.1). Taxonomy (NCBI): domain Bacteria; kingdom Pseudomonadati; phylum Pseudomonadota; class Gammaproteobacteria; species Gammaproteobacteria bacterium. Next base: position 42,646 of record JAIEPX010000007.1, on the reverse strand, counting down.
ACTAATATTAAGTTATCAGTAGATTGGAAGGAATTAATGGAGTATGGAGCATTTGTTGGGATAAAAAATTTCGAATCATCTAGAATAGAAAATTAATTAGGACAGAGAAGTCAGCAATAAATTGGATTGAAAGACTCATACGATGAGAAAGCTATTATCTATTTCTCTGATTCGACTTGATGGAATCTTGTGGGGGTAAAAAAACGGATTTCGCATGCTGCTCATTAAAATTATGAGATTTCATAAGATATTGAACTCCAGAAACTGTGTCCAATTTTTTTAAATCTTGTAATCCCGCTGCAATTTTACTAGGTGAATTATGGTTAAGAATGTCCTGATCGATAAAAGCATTTATGTTTATATTAGGATAGTCTGGTTGTAAAACGGCAACGACTACAGAAATTTTCGTTTCCAATTTCCCTAAGATATCATCATTCTTACTTGCCATTCTTTCAATATTATTAATTTTTTCATAGTATTGTCCGAAAAAAAATATATGTGTAGCGATAGTTGATATTAATATCACAATATTTACTATCACTGTTATATTGTTGCGCATTCTAGATCTCCTATTAGTGGAAATTATAGTAGGTAATTTACGGAATACTAATTAGTTAAGCCGGGGTAGATCAAGAATGGAAGGATGTCAATGCTATAATGCGTAGTTTATTGATTCAAAAAGTAGAAATATTAGCCCCGTAATATTTGTCATGTGAAGCCAAATAAGCTACAATTGTAGCTTATTTGGCTACATTTGGATTTGAGATGTCATTACTATCTGAATTGTTGTTTCCAGTTTACAGACGAAAGGTCTGAAAGTATGTGCATTAATAGTAGGACTTTCTCCAGTAATTCGACACGAAATCCTGATGCATTGGCCTCATGTTGTAATTCTTCTTTAGATATCCTCATGGTTTGGCTCTTCCCATGTTTGTTTAATAATATAAGCTGGAACGACTAGATTCCATCGCTTCAATAATTTTCCAGATTCTCGTTTGCTACGTTCTAGAAAATGAATTCCTTGAGGTTTTTTTTCTTCCAGAATACTTAATATGTGCTCATCGAGGTTAAAGTGATCTTTGTGTTGCTCAAGGAAAAATCCAAGTTTAGCATATAAAGTGGCATTATTGAGCAACATTACGTAGTTGATGATTTTGTCTAAGTTTAATATTGGGATGTGTGAGGCCGATCGCCAAATTTCTTCCCAACCGCCAGCATAGTCAGGACGATCCAGTGCATCAACAAGACTACGCTCTATACTCGTGACCATAATATTGATTCCTTGTCGATCTGCTGTGATTACTTCAAAATTGGTGAGTTTTTTTTCAACTAGCGCTTTTGGAAAGGATACGCATTTGAAATCTGCATTTTGAAATGTGAACGGTCGTATTTTATTTTCAGACATAAAAGTGAAGTGGTGATAAGTAGAAAAGGAAATTCCGTGAAAATCAAAAGCGCTGTGATAAGCTATGACGGCATCTTTCGAAACATGTCCTGCAATTAGAAAAGGATCAACAATAAAATTTTCTGCTTGATGACGTAATCCAATAGGTATGCTGACATAGAGACCTCGACGTACATGCTTAATATGCTGTTTCTTTGTGTGATACGCAAGTAAAGCCCGATGTGTATGTGGGTTGGTACTGCCATGAGAGATTAAGTGTTGCTCAAATTCCTCGTGGGTAAAAATTGGGCGTTGATCAAAAAATTCCATGAGTAACATATACTTGACCTTGTTCTTCAATAGTACTAACTAATATAGTAATATTGATAAAAATTGTCAAGTAAAAATTGACGTATTCTATCAAAGCAGCTAATATTGTTAGTTGTTACGTTGAAAACTGTCAAGTATATCTGATTAATTAAAAAAATAGACTGCTAAGTCATTATTTTCAGAGAGTTTTAAAATGTGATGTAATAATTAATCGTATACGTAGCCAAATAAGCTGCACTTGTAGCCAATGAGGCTACATTAATGAAAGGAAAAGCTTTATTGCAAGTGATTGGGTTTAAGAAAACTGTATTGCTTAATGTAGTTCACCGACGTAATATCTAAAGAAAACTCGAGGTATACGAATATGAGAGATCACTATGAAGTATTAGGTGTTCCCAGGAATGCTAATGAAGCACAAATTAAAAAGGCCTATAGAGAAAAGTCTTTGGTTTGGCATCCTGACAAGTTTAAAGGCAGCTTGGATGCGAATCTTAGCAAATATGCAAAAATTGAATTAACCGCAATTCATTTGGCAAATGAAACATTAAGTAATTCTGGAAAAAAAGATAATTATGACAGATTTGATATTCCTCCATATGAATCTGATGCAAATGAAAATGCGCGACTAGTTGCTGTACGAAAACATGAGCTGTCCTACTATCAGCAACGATTGAGTGAATTAGAAGAAAAAATTAAGGCACAAGAAAAACTTGACGATAAAACAAAAAAGAAAAAAGAGTTTTATGAGGAGGTAATTGCAAACCTAAATAGTAAAATAAATAAAGAAAATGATCATTCTCGTAATGGTAATAATGATCAAACATCACCATCCTATAGGGGTAGTCATTCAACACCTGGAACTGCATTTTTCTCTCTTCAATCATCTGATGAAAGTTTTATTGGAGATGGAAAAGATATTGTATATGTTGATTCTATGCGTGATGACGAAGGGTTAAATGTCGGATTTAAAAACCGCCAAGCATACGATACTTTCCTTCAGAATTTTTCACAAAGTAATATTCATCACTTGTTTGATATCGATGGTCCTCGCAGCATTAAATGTAAAAATATTTGTATAGTGAAATTCTATCATTCTCTTCAAAATGTAGGGTTACCCATTTCAGTTGATACGTATAAACGGCGAGAATTAAATCAACAACTAGAGCAATGGTTCCAAAAACATTATCCGGGATCGCCAGCAATAGACGAGGTCAATTCAAGATCCGTATTGAGGAGATAATAGAAAACAAGATTTAATGCTTGATCATCGAATTAGCATGACGAATTGGTTTTAAATTAGCAGTTAAGGCGGAGTTTTTTATGAGCAATTCTTTGATTTGAGGTAATGCTTCTTGAGCTGCTTTTTCTCCAGCAACAATGAAAGTATGTTTCAAATGCACATCAAAAATGCCGGCATTTCCAACTGAAGGATGAATCAGTACATCGGCACCTTCTCCGCTGAATTTTCCAATAGTCTGAATGCTGATGTCAAAGGCACGTTGAAATACTCCAACAAAAGAAGTGGGCATTTTTTTATCAAAATCAGCATCTATATTTACAGCGATGATGATGTCAGGATGAAAGTGTTTGGCAGTTTTGACGGGTAGTTGTGCAACCATTCCTCCGTCAACGAGTGTTAGGCCGTACATTTTAACAGGGTGCACTGCGCCAGGCATGGCAGAGGACGCATTGACTGCTGGAGCGATAGGGCCGCTACTGAGTGGTTTTTCTTTGCCCGATTTTAAATCAGTTGCAACGACGACGAGAGGAATTTTCAGTTCTTCAAATGATTTGGCTTGCATGTTCTTGAGTAGGAAATGCTGTAATTTTCGTCCTGATATAAAACCGTTTCCGGATGAAACGATGGTGAAATCTGCAAAATCGAAAAAATGCGTTTTGCGCATGGTTCGTTCTACGTGAACAGAGTTAGCGCTGTCTGCATATAGAGCGCCTATGATGCTCCCTGCGCTAGTCCCAACGATCAAGTCAATTGGTACACCAGCTTTTTGTAAAGCTTTGATAACACCGACGTGTGCATAACCTCGAGCACCTCCGCCACCTAACACAAGGGCCACACGAGGATGTTTAGTTAAAGTTAATGGAGGTGGCTCATGCGAAGGAATAGAAATATTCGCAGGAGGAGTTGCGCAACTTGATATAAAGATCATGAGCGACAGTAGTATTCCTAAACGCAATTTGATCATAGATTTACCTCCTGTATTGGCTATATTATGCTCGGTATCTGGATAATTGCAATAACTGTATCATGTGGTTTTTATGATGATATTATGGTAATCTAGCAGCAATTGGTAAAGTGTTCATATAATATGAAAATCTGTTGTAAAGTAGAGTGATTAAAAGAGGTTATATAATGGCAAAAGACAAAAAAGATTCTGATAATAAGAAAAAGGCTGAGAGTGCGAAAAAGTCACCGAAAATTAAAAGCCAAAATCAATCAAAAGATTCTGGATATTGTGGCTTAACTTGGGTTGGAGCAGGCTATCAATTTGTTTCTCTAGTGCGAATTATTAGGAAGATATCGGACCGAGCCCATCCTGCATCGTATGTAAAATCAGCTAAAGATAACCTTGTCATGCCCATTGTAAAAAGAAATTGTCCAGAGTTGACTCAAGATATAGTTGGGGGCGCAATAGAAATCATCGAATTTATTATCAGTCCAACCCGCTATGTTTTGAATATTGTCTCTTATACAGTTGCAGAAGCTACAGGAGAATTAATTAAAAAAAACTATACGATTAAACATCCAGAACTAAGAGCAGGCATCGATGTGGTATTCAGTGAAGCTGCCTATCAAGCAGTCGATAAAATATCCAGTTCATCTCAAAGCCAAAATAAAGTGTTAAGATTTTTTAACAATAATATAAAACGAGATTACACTCAATCTTCTTCAAATGGTGCGCTTTTAAAATCCATTGCAACTAATGTGCAATTTCGAAGCAAGCTATGATTAGATCAGTATTGCTCAATGCGATTATGCTCCTAAGGTCTGCATTGTAAAATTAGCTAGAATTTATGAATAAATAAATACCTTGATAATGACCAAGGTAAGTGATAGAGTGTAGATTGTCATTAAATTTACTAAATGAGAGCGTCATATCATGAAAATTCAATTGAAAACCATTACCGCCATTTCTCTATTATTGTTAGCAAGTTCTTCGATTTATGCAGCGAATGAAGTTACTGCAAATGAATCAACGAGAGCTCTAAATACAGTGCATATCATTAACACTACAGATAAGGATGTTGCTTACAGATTAGTTTCAACGTCTGCTGCAAATATGTACTACGGTGTAAAGCATGGTAAAACTGCAAAATATCATTCAAAACCGGGTGATAAACACTCTACTTTTGAAGTTGGTGAATGCAAGCATTTTAATAGTCTGACAGGTCTTTGCCTTAGTTTTGAATCTAAGGACATCAAAAATTGTGTTGGTAACACCTATTATAATGCAAACAAAATTAACTCAATCACGATTAATTCATTATCATCTTGCACAGTTAAATGTGTTGATGGTAGTTCAAGCTCGTGCATTTCTGAGTAAATTCTTGAGGTTCAGGAGCTCTCAACTAAATGAGATGCTCCTGAATATTATGCCTTTTGATCTTCAAACATCGAGCTTACAGATTCTTTATTATTCACGCGCAAAATTGTTTCCGAAATAATATGGCTTAAACTTAAGGAGCGAATTTTGGGGCAATTCAAAGCGGCTTGTTGTAATGGAATTGTATCGCAAACAACAACTTCATCTAAATCAGAGTCTATAATATTTTTTATCGCCGGGCCAGAAAGCACAGGGTGAGTTGCGTAGGCAACAACACTGGTTGCGCCTTGTTTTTTTAATGCTGTGGCTGCTTGGCAAAGTGTGCCTGCTGTATCTACAATATCATCGACGACGATACATTTTCGGTCTTTAACATCACCAATAATATTCATGACTTCAGATTGATTGTGAGTGCGTCGTCGTTTGTCGATGATCGCTAAATCGGAGTCGTTCAATCTTTTTGCGATGGCTCGTGCACGTACTACGCCTCCTACATCAGGAGAAACTACCGTGACCGACTTGTCATAACCACAAGCAAGCATGTCTTCAAGCATCACCGGTGTAGAATAAACGTTGTCCACTGGCATTGAGAAAAAGCCTTGAATTTGATCGGCATGTAAATCAACAGTGATTAAGCGGGTAATGCCGACAGTTGCCATCATATCAGCAACAACTTTTGCAGTGATGGGAACGCGTGCTGAACGAGGACGTCGGTCTTGGCGGCCGTAACCAAAGTAAGGCATGACAGCGGTGATGCTGGCTGCTGAGGCTCGGCGAAGCGCGTCCGTGATGATAATGAGTTCCATGAGGTTATCATTGGTGGGAACGCTGGTGGATTGCAGAATAAAAATTTCTCGACCGCGAACATTTTCATGGATTTCCACCATGATCTCGCCGTCGCTGAATCGATCAACAATGGCTTTACCTAGAGGAATTTGTAATTCGTGAGAGACTTTTTGCGCTAGAACAGGATTGGAGTTACCCATGAAAAGTTTAATTTCTGCCACTATATCACCTCTGGTTTACTTACTACGTAACATAATCATTTGTGGCTGGGGTGCCAGGATTCGAACCTGGGAATGCTGGGATCAAAACCCAGTGCCTTACCGCTTGGCGACACCCCAATCAATTGCTATCTATAAAGTAGTGACTTATTGCACCCTTTCGCAACAACTCCTTTGAAAGGAGCTGGAATTTGGCTGACCACACTTTCGGCCCGATTTTTTTCTTCAAAGCTCAAAAATACAGTACTGCCCGAACCAGACATCTTAGCAAAACCAAACTGATTTAACCAGTCAAGAGCGCGATCTATGTCAGGATATAAGCTTCTGACAAGCCCTTCCATACTATTTGAGCCGCCATGGCTCAAGAATTCACTTATTGTGATAGGTTGGTTGTTCCGTGTCAATTGTGGGTGTGAAAATATTTCGGCAGTGGGGACGCTCACCGGTGGGATCAAGATCACGTACCATGGCTCGTCTAATTCTAAGTTCGTCAAAACGTCGCCGGTTCCAGTTGCGTAAGCGGCTTCGCCGTGAATAAAAATGGGTACATCAGCACCCAATTGCGAGCCTAATTTCATGAGCTCTTGTTTTGAAAGCCCTGTTTGCCAAAGTCGATTTAATCCGACCAACGTTGTTGCTGCGTTCGAACTTCCACCACCTACACCACCACCAATGGGCAAATTTTTATCAAGACGAATATGAGCTCCCAATCGACTACCCGTCGTTTTTTGAAGCAGTTTTGCAGCGCGATATATTAAATTGTCTTCTTGGGAAATTGTTAGCCCTGGAGTGTCAAGTGTAATGCTTTCATTTTCCTTCAGAGAGAATTCGAGTTGATCCGACAAATCGATAAATTGAAAAACAGTTTGAAGATTATGATAACCATCCTCTCGATGATCCAGCACGTTGAGGAAAAGATTTAATTTTGCCGGAGCAGGAAGTGATAAAGTATTGGAATCGATCATGTTATCTCAGTGGTCGGTATATTCTCTACTAATCCGAAGAATGTATCATATGTTACTAGAGCATTACAAGAATATGGTACAATGATCTGTAGACTATACAGAGTCTTATGTAACTTATTTGAATCTGAGGTCAACTATAAATGATCATCAATACATTGATTTCTTTATTTAGAAGCGCGAGATTGTCTATTCCTTTTTTTAGAAAATCGATCAATGTTAAGTTTATGGAGTTTAATATCGAAGAGGGTGGGAAGCTAGTAAGTTTTGAAAAGACAATAGAAGCAATAAAAGCGGTTAATCCTGATATTATTGCCATAGAGGAAGCAAATGGTAATATTCCAGAATTAGCTCAGATGTTAGGAATGAAATATTATAATAATCGTTTTCAAGTTATTTCTCGCTTCCCATTAATCGATCCTTCGTGTGGAAAAGGATTTTTTATTTTTGCAGAGCTAGTGCCAAATAAAGTTATTGCCATAAGTAATGTTCATTTGCCTTCTGATCCGTATGGCCCGTCGGAATTTTTTCATGATGCTAGCGCGTCAGATATACTCAAGCTTGAAAATCAAATTAGACTGCCAACAATAAAAAAATACCTGAGTGTCTTAGGTCCTCTTCTAAAAGAAAGTTTTCCTATTATTCTTGCTGGCGATTTTAATTCGCCATCACATCAAGATTGGGATGAAATTGAGTGGCCCGTTAGTAAGGCTGTAATCTCTGCAGGATTTCGTGATTCATATCGAGAATTATTTCCTGATACAAAAAAACATCCGGGTCATACTTGGTGTGCAAGTAGACCAAAAGTTACCGGGTGGAATCCAAATTTAGAAGATACTCAAGATCGGATTGATTTTATTTTTGTTTCGGGGTCTATAAAAACAATTCAAAACAAAATCATTGGGGAGGTCAATTCTCCTTATGCTGATATTGCAATTTTGCCATGGCCTTCTGATCATCGCGCTATTGTTTCGACCCTTGCTATAGTGCCAGCGGTGCCGCCGAACTATATCGCTGTGCAAAATCGTGTGATCCAGAGTGGTGATAACTTAACAGTGTTGTTTCATGCGCCAGGTAACTCTGGTGAAAAAATCATCGTGAGTTATCCTGGGGTTCCAGAAAGAAAATGTAATGAGAAAAGAGACGGTAGATTTAGTTATTCCACCCAAAACTGGATGCCAGGTAAATATGAGGCGAAACTTCTCAATGATAGAGATGATATACTCGCTAGTATTCAATTTTATATAAATCCACGTAACAAAAAAATTATGCTGTTGTTGAATAAGAAAATTTATCATCGACATGAACCAATCATAGTGCATTGGTATTTTTCGCAAGGAAATCGATTTGATTGGATAGTTGTGGTCAATAAAAATCAAGTGCTGAATGAGGAAAATATTCTGCAATCCGTTAAAACAGAAGCTGATATCATAGGTGCACATACATTTTTGAGTTTATTGCCAGGTGACTATGAAATTCTATTCCTTATAGATGACGGATTTGAAATAGCGGCGCGTGTATCATTTTCAGTGGTGTAAGAAAGGGGCGAAAAACGCCCCACGTTTATAATTATGTACCGTGATATTCAAAGCTTACCATTGCTTAAAGACGATTTTTACGCGCAAATCACCATTCGTCATGACGACATTGCGAGGTAAATCTAAATTTCCTACAGCTTGATACCGTTGATAATTAACTAACCAACCTTGTTGTTGTAACACTTTAAGATGACCGTATTCATCATGAGTTGTTCGGGCGGCAACTCCTGGCGCAGCGAGTCCGCGACTCCAAAAACGCAAATTCGAAAGCGGTAAAAACCAGCCTAGTTCTTGTCGCATGAGTGCTTCCGGGGATGGCGCGCTGCGCGGGGTATTAACATTTTTCCATAGTGTTGCATGCCCCGGGCTACCTTCGATGCGGATGCTAGCTGCGTTAAGAGGGCCGTACGTTCTGAAGTCGTAAGCCAAACCGTCTTGACGCCACACAAACGTGCCGATGTCTGTTTTGCCCTGATAGGAAATGCCGACGGAACCTCGGGCTGTCCAAGAATTTAACTGTGATAATTGAGCAGAGCGTTGGGTGTTGCTGAGAGGCTGATTGCTGGGTGCTTGGGCGGGACGTTCAAAAACGCCTTGCATGGTCGAGCAGCCCGTAAGGGATGTGGCCATAATAGTTAAAAAAATGGCTGCAGGCTTTAAAGTATGACGAGAAAAGCTGTTGACAGTGTTAACTAGACCCATGATTTTTCCTTAAACAAGTTACAAAAAACTAATCCATTAGCGAATGTTTATGAGTCTATCACGGAAGTGAGAGGGGGCAAATCTAAGATTGCTTCATTCTCTGGCTTTTACTACGCTTGCCCCTTTCCATGACTCTCTACAAAGCCTATAATCTCACGTATGTTAGCAATAGGACTCAATCATAAGACCGCACCGATCGCTCTTCGCGAGCAGCTGTCCTTTTGCACCGAAAAAACACCTCTGGCTTTGCGTGATTTAGTGGGATTAGAAGCTGTTAATGAAGCGGTTATTCTCTCAACGTGCAATCGCGTCGAATTATATTGCGCGGGTGACGCAGAAAATGAAGTGAAAAATTGGTTGGCGCATTATCATCAATTATCCATCGATGCTTTAGCGCCACATTTATATTGTTATCGTCATCAAGATGCCGTTCGTCATGTCATGCAGGTGGCCAGTGGGCTCGATTCAATGATGTTGGGTGAGTCGCAAATTTTTGGGCAAATCAAACAAGCTTATTCTATTGCGCGTGACGCAGGAACAGTTGGAGATGTATTCGGTCGATTATTTCCCACAGTTTTTTCGGTCACAAAACAAGTTCGTTCTGATACAGAAATTGGAGCAAGTCCTGTTTCAATTGCATATGCTGCAGTGCACCACGCAAAAAGAATTTTTTCTTCATTTGAACAACACCCCGTTTTGCTGATTGGTGCAGGTGATACCATCGAAATGGTTGCGATGCATTTGTACAATCAAGGTGCGCGGCGCATTATTGTTGCAAATCGTTCTTTAGAACGCGCAGAATTAATTGCAAAAAAATATCACGGACATTGGATACGCATTGCTGATGTCCCTGCGTATTTAAAAGAAGTGGATATTGTTGTGACGGCGACTGCGAGTCAATTACCCATTTTAGGAAAAGGCACTCTGGAAAGTGCATTGAAGGTGCGAAAACATCGCCCTATTTTTATAGTTGATTTAGCGATTCCACGTGATGTAGAGCCGGAGGCGGGGGCGCTAGAAGATATTTATCTTTACAACATTGATGACTTAATTACTTTCGTTGATCAAAATTTAAAATGTCGTGAAGGTGCAGCGCAAAAAGCGCAAGAAATGATTTCTTTGGCGGCTGCGCATTTTATGCGCGAGTGGCGCGGGCAAGATGCTTTAAGTACAGTCCGCGATTATCGTAAAAAAATTGATCAGCTACGGGATGAGGCGTTAAAAGAAGCTATGTTATTAATTGGGCGAGGGCAAGATCCAAAACAAGTAATGACTATTTTATCACGAAGTTTAACGAATAAAATAATGCATAGTCCTACTATCCATTTGCGTCAAGCAGCGTTCGATGATCGGCCCGAACTGTTGGCATTCGCGCGATTATTATTTGATTTGTGATAAGGCACCCCATACAATGAAAGACTCGATAAAAAATAAATTGGTAAAATTGACGGAAAGATTTGAGGAATTATCTCAACTTATTAGCACGCCAGAAGTGATTTCACATCAAGATAAATTTAGGGAATATTCTAAAGAATATTCTAAGCTAGAGCCCCTTGTGGAAAAATTTAAAGAATACCAGCGCATTGAAAAATTGCACGATGATGCTCAGCTGATGTTACAAGAAAAAGACAGTGAGATGCGCGCATTAGCCGAGATGGAAGTTGCGGATACGTTGGCGCGATTAGATTCAATGAATAACGAAATTCAAACGCTATTATTACCAGAAGATCCTAATGATCAATGTAACGTGTATTTAGAAATTCGGGGTGGGGCAGGAGGTGATGAAGCCGCTATTTTTGCGGGCGATTTGCATCGTATGTACAATAAGTATGCAGAAAATAATCGTTGGAAAGTGGAAGTGATATCAGTGAGTCATGGCGAGCATGGTGGATTTAAAGAAATCATTAGTCGAATTTCTGGGAAAGGCGTCTACGGCAACTTAAAATTTGAATCGGGCGCTCATCGAGTGCAGCGAGTTCCAGAAACTGAATCACAAGGCCGTGTGCATACATCGACGTGTACTGTGGCAATAATGCCTGAAGTAGAAGAAATTGAAAATGTGGATATTTCACCCACTGATTTAAGAATTGATACCTATCGCTCTTCGGGTGCAGGTGGGCAGCATGTGAACACCACAGACTCTGCAATTCGAATTACGCATATTCCTACGGGCATTGTTGCAGAATGCCAAGAAGAGCGATCGCAACATAAAAATAAAGCGAAAGCGATGTCTTTATTACAAGCACGAATATTGGATTCACAGCGTTCTCAGCAACAGCAACAACAAGCGGAACAACGACGGAACTTAGTAGGCACCGGCGATCGTTCGGAACGAATACGAACCTATAACTTTCCGCAGGGCCGATTAACTGATCATCGCATCAATTTAACATTGTATAAGTTAAGTGATATTATGGAAGGTGCTCTTGGTCAAGTCATAGAGCCTTTGCTGAGAGAACACCAAATGGACTTATTAGCCACATTAAGTGAGGAATAAAAATGATTAAGGATGAAATCGATACTAAACGTCATCACAGTTGGGATACTATTCAAGACGCCATTATTTTTGCAACTAATCAATTAACATCCAATACACCGCGACTCGATGCTGAGTTATTGTTAGCTCACACACTCAAAGTTTCTCGCGGATATTGTTATTCACATCCTGAGCAATCGCTTACTGTTGAGCAACAATTACATTTACAAGCCTTAATTCAAGAGCGAATAGCAGGTGAGCCTATTGCTTATTTAATTGGCAAACAAGCGTTTTGGAACGAAGATTTTATTGTGACACCAGCGACGTTAATTCCAAGGCCCGAAACGGAATTATTGGTACAAATTTTATTATCAGAATTACCTCTAGAAAGCGAAATTCAAGTGGCTGATTTAGGTACAGGTTGTGGGGCGATTGCGCTCACGTTGGCGAAAGAGCGACCGAATTGGCAAATTACTGCTACGGATTTTTCAAAAGAAGCGTTGCAAGTAGCCAAAGAAAACGCTGAAGAATTGCAGCTGAAAAATGTTCAGTTTAGTCAGGGGTCATGGTGTTTAGCATTGCCTCATCAAACGTATCAAGCCATTGTTTCTAATCCTCCGTATATTGCTGAACGTGATCCTCATTTAGAGTGGGGCGATGTTCGTTTTGAACCGAGAAACGCTTTAGTTTCTGGTCCTGATGGCTTAAGTGCGATGCGAGAAATTATTTCTAATGCCTCCGATTATTTACACAATGGTGGCTTATTATTATTAGAGCACGGATTTGAACAAGGTGAAGCCGTGCGAAATCTTATGGAACAGTGCGGATTTACCCGAATAAAAACAGAGCGTGATTTGGCAGGGCATGAGCGTGTAACTTCTGGAATTAATACGGCGTCGCGTCTTTGAAAATAGTTTTAGCAACTTCAAATACAGGGAAAATTAACGAATTTTCCGCTTTAATGTCTGATCTTGATATTAAAATAATTCCACAATCTGATTTTAATGTAGAAGATGTTGAAGAAACAGGCCAAACCTTTGTGGAGAATGCCATTCTTAAAGCACGTCATGCTGCTGAAAAAACAGGGCTGGCTGCATTAGGTGATGATTCAGGATTAATTGTGGATGCGCTGGGTGGTAAGCCAGGAATTTTTTCTGCTCGTTATGCAGGCTTAAAGGCGAATGCAGAAGACAATATTGAAAAGTTGTTGACCGAAATGGGGAATATTCAGGCTCCGAATCGAAGTGCGCGTTTTGTTTGTGTATTGGTATTATTTCGTTATCCCCATGATCCGTACCCTTTAATTTGTCAAGCGAGCTGGGAAGGTGAAATTTTGTTTTCCCCGCAGGGAAATAAAGGGTTTGGTTACGATCCTATTTTTTGGGTTCCAACTCATCAATGTGCTTCGGCGGAGCTGGCTGATAACATTAAAAATCAAATCAGTCATCGAGCAAAGGCTTTTCAATTTTTACATCACAAAATTGCACAGCTCGATTCAGCAGATGTTTGAGGTTCGTGATTTTGTGGAGCAGAGAGTTTATCCAATTTTTTCAAAATAGTTTTGAAAGAGCTGAAAAATAAATCTCGAGTTGTAGTGTAAGAAGCTAAAAATTGGCTTTCTTCGAAGGGAGCAGTTGTGGGTTTTAATTCAGGATCATCTCCTGAGTAGTCGATAAGATAGGTCTGAGCTCCGGAAAATTCCTGTAAAAATTGTTGAGTTGAATTTAGGTCGGCATAATCTTTAGAGTTTCCAAATAAGAAAAAAACCTGCGTTGAATGGCAAGCTAATCGAGGATTTGTTGTTTGGATAATTGAATGAGTTGATTGCCAAAACTGGAAGTAATCTTGGTCTAGCTTAAATTCTAAAGTATGTTGAACGACACGTTCGCCATGTGAAACAGAGTCTTTATTGACTCTACTGGGGAGTTCTTCAAGGATAGGATTTATGTCAGCACTATGTGCTCCGATAAGCACACCTGTGCAATTTAAGACATTAGATGATTTAGTATGAGGTATAGGTCTTATCATAATGGCAACCGGAAGCTGTAGGCCGTTAGGTGCTGCTGTAGAGAAGAATTTATTCATGGGCTGCTCCGCTTTTTCAGTATTTGGAGCATTTAACCAGATTATCCTTAGAAAGTCAAGTAAATTTCATGAAAAAACAATGCATTGCGGGTATTAAAATAGCTTTATTTATTTGTATTTATTATTTATTAGAGCTCACAGGTGCGGTGGCTTGTTTTGGTTTGGTCTCTAATTCAGCAAATACTGTCAGAGTTGGTGTGTACTGAAATTGATCATGAAACACGGTCACTGCATAGTGGTTAACTTGGGGGACTGCTAGTGTTTCGTTAGCAGTTGGTTTTGTGTCAAATGAAATCGATGCTTGGTATTTAATGATAGTTGGACAACTTCCACATTTCTCCTGTTCGGGATCATATTCGCGAATTTCCCCTGTTTTGTTATCAATGATACGAGGGGCTGATGGGATCCGACTAAATGGGGTGGTTAGGGATTTTACATCCAGTTCTATGTCTACCGTTAAAAGACCATTTTTAAGAGTCCAATTATAGGTTGCTTCGGTATCGGCTATAAGACAGAGTTCATTGTTATTTCTATCAACCATTGGCCAAACCTTGTGATTATCCGGGAGATATTCATTAGTAAATGCAGTTTGTAAAGACTGGCCATTTTTTAAGATCGCGTTACATAGAGCCTCTCTTACAATGGGATTATTCCGTATAGATTCATCCTCGTCTAAAAAACTTAGAAGTTGTGCCTTTAATTTTTCAAGAGGGGTTTTATATTTTCCTGTACCTATTTCATCTTGAGTCGGAATAAAATGCAATAATTTTCCATTGACTAAAACACTTCGATGCAGATCAAATATAGCCGGTGGATTTTCATCTGGAAAAACTTCGGTATTTGAAGCTGTGGAATCTTTTGTGAATTCTTGGATTGCAGGTGAATTAATTTGGCCCTTGTTGTCGGGTAATCCCTGTATCATTGAATGGTTCATAGCATTCACCGACTGTAAAGAAGCTAACAATACATTCAAGCCACTGTGAATTTCAGCGAATTGATTAATAGTTTGTTTCAATAGTTCGAGTTTTGGTCGGTAAACAAACTCTTTTTTTTTGGTTGAAGAGGGAGCTTCATGACTTTTTGAGTGAACGAGTACGGAATTTTTTTCTTTAAGATATTTTGCTAATGGATCTACCACAAAATGTGCCTGAATTTTTATGCCTTCAAGTTCCCTTAACAAAGTAGCTAAAGATTCTTCCGTTTGATTTTCTAAAATACGGTTTTGAAGGTCTTTCAAATAATGAATTATTTCTAGGCTTCGTTCTTTCTTGGTGGCCAGTTTCTGTGTTAACGCTTCAACTTTTTTAGGATCTTTTTGAGCTTTGCTTGTCTCAATACTCAATTTACTTTCGTCTAATACCGCGCGCACGAGTTCAAGACTAATCAGAGAATTAATCGAATCTGTAATGATTTGACTTTTAAATCGCATAGACACGCACCCATTCTTACACCCCTACACTCCAATTATAGTTCACGGGCTTAGATTTTGCTTGGGGATTGCTGGAGACAATCTCAGTTGGGGCCCAAGTTAATGAGCGGCTTTCTTAGGGCAGACGTTCTAGATAGGGCTTCTTCAGGTGTTTGAGGGGGCGGGTGCAGGCAATAGAATACTGCTGATACCGTTCTTTTTAAGGGTTTGCTGATGGGTCATAGCGGCTTTGGAAGAGCCAAACGGGCCTACAATGACTCGATAGCGAGTTGATCCGTGACGGATTTGTTTGCTGATACTGGCTTTGTAGCCTTGTAAAATCAATTGCGCTTTAAGGTGGTCGGCATCTTCAAATTGCTTCATTGAGGCAATTTGCAATTGGTATTGATTGTTAGAGAACACTTTAGGTTCTGGTTTATCTCTTTCAGATGATATGTCATCAATTTTGTCTTTAGGTAACATGGTATAGAATTCGTATTGAGGTTGAGTTGGTTCAGCGATTTTTTTCTTGGGTTCATGAGAGAGTGTATCTAATACAGCAGTTTCTTCCTCATCAATATTTTCATTTTCATCAGCGTCCACATTTTTTTCAGAATCTTGTATATGAGCGTTTTGTTTATTGCTTAATTTGTTTTTGAGCTTGACGGTTTTTTTCGATTGAGTTGTATTTTCTTGCGTTTGAGCAAGAGTTGGTTTGGGTTCATGTTGTGCACGCTTAATGTAAATAACACCGGCGATAATCAGACCAATCAGCATTCCGCTAATAAGCAATAAAAATGAATGTGCGCGAGGAGATCGCTTGTTAAATGACATTCCCAATTGTGATGACGGACGTCGTCCACCACGAGGTGTAATTGCGCCTGTCCGAGCATTGCGTCGTGAGGTTCGGTTTCGTGCGTAATCTCTTGCCATATTGATCACCTCTACCGGTTGGAATTGGTGGATTGAAAATCAGGAATAGGGAGGTTAGGGATTTTCATCGGCTTCCCGTTTAACAAAAGCTGATTCATTTTATATACGAAATTCACTTGATAATTATCTCCTTGAGGAATGAGCCATCCAGCTAATATCCAGCGGTCGATATTTTCTTTCACGAGAGCAGCGGGTGATGTTTCATTTTTTTGTTGAGTTGTAACCAGCGATTGATAACGTGATTCTAGCATTTCTTGAAGCAATTTTGCCGGGAAAATAAAATCTGCTTTCCCCGTTGTGCTGTTAAGTACGCTAAAAAATTGTGTGTGAGAATGCTCTTGTTTTGAAATATCCAAAGAAGCATTTCCGCTGATAGCGCCCCATTTTGTGTTTAAATCAATCGATGATAAATTGAGATTAAATCCGTCGCTTAATAAGCGAAGCACTAAAGGTGTTAATTCTAATGCTTTAGAAGGGAGTGAGGCATTTTCCTGGTCTAATAAATCCGCTTTTTGACCAAGTTCGCCTAGTGATTCCAAGTTGAGATTGGAAACGGTGAAGACTAAATTTTGTTTTCCGTAATCGGCATCGTTAAATTTAAAAGAATCAATTTTTGCGTTGAGGGTGCTTCTTAAATAATGTGATTTTGTGTGATCAATGAGAGAAAGTGCTATATTTTTTAATTGAATTTTATCGCCGGCTGATAATATTGCATCATCAATTTTGATGGCACGAAGGCCTTGCCAAAAATCAAATGCATTTTTGTCTAGTGTAAAGTCATAGCTCACATTTTTTATTATTTGATGTCCATCTTTGAGGGGAATATCGACTGAAGCAGCGGAAATTTTACCTTGGCTATGCTTAAATCGTTTGGATAATTTGAAAGTTCCGATTAACTTTTCGATATTGTATGTTTCGTTGAGATTCCCAGTAGGATACACGAGCGAAGGACATTCGAAACGAAAATCAACGTTTCCATTATAGTGATATATCGCAAGAGTGTTGAGTTTTAAATCAGGTTGATTCACTTTTATTTCGCTCAAGGCAAGAGCCCATGTGAGGTATTTTCCAAAAGTGTCAGCGGGATTGCTGCTGCGATAAATAATCGGGCCATGGTAGAGTTTTTCTTTAAGTATGAATTGATAATTATTTTGTAACGGACTTTCGCTCGCGGTATTTTTCTTTAAAGCGGTTGCTGAGATTTGTAATGTAGCAGTAGAGCTGAACCAACCGTGATGGTAGTCAATGATCTCAACGGTCATGGGTGTTCGTTGATTCACTAATGTCATAAGTCGGTAATATTTTTTCTGGACCCAAAATCCATCGACAACTGGGAGTCCTAACGCTATTACAGCGAACAGTAAAACAACAATAAGTGCCTTTTTCACGAACGATTTCTCCTAGCAGTAGATAGCTGTATTATACGTGTGTTGTTAAATATTGCTAGCTGTAGAAGGGCAAGGGTCATGGATAGGTGTCAGCTCTAAGATTAATACATTCACATACATATACAAGACATAATGTACTAGTAACAGTATTTATCTTAGATCTGACACCTATCCCTATCCGACTCTCAAGCCAGCCACTCTCGTGCTGGTAAAAACTGTTCGTATAATCGCGCTTCTTCACTGCCAGGCTCAGGTTGCCAGTTATAGCGAAAATGTACAGGTGTTGGTAATGAAATTAATATGGATTCAGTACGCCCCCCGGATTGTAATCCGAATAATGTGCCTCTATCGTAGACTAAATTAAAT
This sequence comes from Gammaproteobacteria bacterium, assembly GCA_019748175.1. Classification (NCBI taxonomy): domain Bacteria; kingdom Pseudomonadati; phylum Pseudomonadota; class Gammaproteobacteria; species Gammaproteobacteria bacterium. The sequence continues at coordinate 24,507 of JAIEPX010000007.1, read as the reverse complement.
TCAACGTAACGTCCTCGTCGGTAACATTGGAAATCCCTTTGACGTTCCCCGTAGGGCGTGTTTTTGCGTCGATTTAAAATGGGTTGATAAGCAGCGAGAAAATGATCGCCGACTTCGCGAATGAAATCAAAACAACGCTCAAATCCCCAAGCGTTAAGGTCATCGAAAAAAAGGCCGCCAATACCACGAGCTTCTTGACGGTGTAATAAATAGAAGTACTTGTCTGCCCATTTTTTGTACTCTGGATAGACCTCTTTGCCGAAAGGGGCGCAGGCCGCGAGTGCGTGTTCGTGCCAGAAAATACAATCTTCTTCAAAACCGTAAAAGGGGGTGAGATCAAAACCACCTCCAAACCACCAAACAGGTGCTTCCCCGGCTTTTTCAGCGACAAAAAGGCGCAGATTTGCATGGCACGTCGGGGCATAAGGATTGCGGGGATGCACGATAGTAGACAAGCCAAGAGCCTGAAAATGTCGCCCGGCCAGTTCAGGGCGATGAGCGCTCGCACTGGGAGGGAGGTTATCACCAAATACATGAGAGAAGTTGACACCTGCCCGTTCGACGACAGGACCGTTTTCCATTGCACATGTTTTTCCGCCCCCGCCTAATGGCCTATCCCATGTGTCGATTTGGAAGGTCGATTCGCCATCTTCTTGTTTAAGGATTTCGCCAAAGCGATCTTGAAGGGCGAGTAGGTAGTCTTTAACGGCTTGAATATCGACATCGCTCATACTGTGCTCCTCATTTCAGTTACTGATTATGAGTTTATTATGAGAGCACAGTTTAACAAAGGCTTTTATCAAATTATTTGCGTAGGAAATCCCCTGTGAGAACATCTCTGATTGTTGTGGGATTTTCGCTGTCCCCCAGCGGGCCTGCGAGGATTACCCCAATTCCAGTCGGAAAAATGTTTACAAGATCTTCTACCGCTTTGGCAGGGGGTGTGCCTTCAAGATTGGCACTCGTTGATACGATAGGACCGCCAAAGGCCTCGCAGAGGGCGCTAGCCAGTGGATGTTGTGTGACTCTGAGGGCAATCCCGGGATAATCACCCCGGATCCAGGGGGGTACGGAATCAGAAGCAGGGAATATCCATGTGTAAGGTCCTGGCCAGGTGTTTTGAGCTCGATTCATTGTGCTTTCATCGATGGGGCGGGTCAACGAGGAGATCTGATTCCAATCACTAGCAATCAAGATTAAGCCCTTAGACACGGATCGTCGTTTTAGTGATAACAGCCTTTCTACGGCGGTTTTATTGAATGGATCGCACCCCAATCCAAAAACAGCTTCTGTGGGGTAGGCGATCACGTCGCCTTGTTTCAAAGCAGTTACTGCTTCGTCGATTTTTGTTGAGATCATAAACCCTTACCTTCTCGAGTTTCGATTTTTTTGCTATACTGTGATATCTAAGTAGTTTCGCCGGAATAAAGTGATGTAATCATGCTAAAGCATAACAAAATCTTTATATTGGCACCACTCTTTTTAGTATTAGTCATCGACACAATGGGGGCGGGGATTATATTTCCTATCCTCAGTCCATTATTCATGACACCCTCAGAGAGTATTTTGCCCCTCGCGACCAGCGAGAACGTCCGCCAATTGTGGTATGGGATTACCCTGACCTCGTGGGCGGTGTTAATGTTTATTGGCGCTCCCTTTTTGGGTGATCTATCAGATCGTATCGGTCGCAAAAAAGTATTAGTCATTTGTTTAGCGGGTGATGCGCTAGGTTTTGCCTTGTCAGGCATTGGCATTCAAATCGGTTCATTGTTTTGGGTAATCATTGGTCGCTTGGTGAGCGGATTTTTTTCTGGTAGCCAATCGATCGCACAAGCTGTGATTGCTGATATCAGTAGTCATCAAGATAAAATTAATAATATGAGTTGGATTATTTTCGCCAATTGCGTTGGGTTTGTTGTGGGGCCGATAGCCGGAGGTTATTTAGCCGATGAAAAAATTATTTCTTGGTTTACATATAGTACGCCTTTTTATGTTGCTGGCGTTTTAGCTTTATTAAATGCACTGTTATTGATGATAACGCTCGTTGAAAGTTATAGGCCCAAAATTAAGGCACCCATTAATATTATTAGAGGCCTCATGGTTTTTACCGACGCATTTACCAATAAAAAAGTGCGTTGGCATTCAGTCGCATTATTCATAGTTGAATTGACATGGACAATATTCTTTGTGTATGTCCCGGTATTTGTTTTGCAAAATTATCATTATGATAATATCGAAATTGCGCAATATATGTCTTACATGGGAGCGTTATTTGCTATCGCACTTACAGTGGGAATCAAAATATGCACGCGATATTTATCTTATACGATGACAGTTAATTTAAATATGATCGCGATGGGAATAGGATTGCTACTAATAGTAACAGAAACATCCGCGAAAGAATTTTGGCTTTATTCTATTCCTGTTGCGGTTGCGTGCAGTATTGCTTACTCAGTATTAATTACTATGTGTTCGAATCGAGTTTCGCATGATGAGCAAGGATGGGTAATGGGCGTGATTGGTGCAGTGGTTGCTGCAGCATTTAGTGTTGGCGCAATAGCTGCTTCATTATTAGCTGCAATTAGTATTTACATGCCTTTTATTTTTTCTGGTATTTTATGCATATTAAGCGTGCTCGTTATGAACTATGCTGAGAAAAATAATCCTGACAAAAAATAAGCATCTCCCAGTTAAGGATTTTAGGTGTTTGGTTGCTCAATGCCCTGTATTCAGAATTGCTGATTTTAAAACCGGGAGATGCTTTCTTTAATATATTTAGGAGAGAGAATCACGATTCTCTCCCCTAAAACCCCTCATCGCGAAAGGAAAATCTTCTTTATTTGCTATTTAATTTTTCAGTCTCCTCTAAGATCTTTTATTGAGAATCTCCTGTTTATTCGTTACTATTCCCCTCTAATTGGAGAAGCATCAATGTTAAATATAATATGGCTTGGATTAATTATTTTATCCGTAGTCTTTGGGGTGATAACGGGTAAAATTCCGGCTGTCGTGGCTTCTGTCACAGAATCAGCAAAATTTGCTTTCGAATTGGCTTTGGGGCTCACTGGCATAATGTCATTGTGGCTTGGCATAATGCGTATTGCCGAAGAGGCAGGATTTGTACGAGCGCTTGCCAGAGCAATTCGTCCGTTGATGAGACGAATATTTCCTGATGTACCTGTAGAGCATCCAGCCATGGGCGCGATGGTGATGAATATTGCGGCGAATATGTTAGGGCTCGGAAATGCTGCTACACCATTTGGATTAAAGGCGATGGCAGAATTAGAAACTTTAAACCCACGTCCAGGCGTTGCAACAAATGCGATGTGCACTTTTTTAGCGATTAATACCTCAAGTGTTCAATTAATTCCCACCAGCGCAATTGCATTTTTAGCCGCTGCAGGTGCAGCACATCCTACTGATATCATTATTACCTCTCTTGTTGCGACGACATTTTCAACGATGGCAGGAATTATTGCTGTAAAGTTTCTAGAAAAAACCCCCATGTATCGTTTGCCTGAACAGGAGGTGCCTTATGATGTTCAGCCAACTAACTGATGCCATATCAAATAGTTTATTTTTATTGATGGTTGCAGGGATTCCATTCATCGCAGCTTGCAAAAAAGTGAAAGTGTACGAAGTGTTTGTGGATGGCGCAAAAGATGGTTTTCAATTATCGATAAAAATTATTCCTTATATGGTAGGAATGCTCGTTGCGATTGGAATGTTCAGAGCATCCGGTGGATTTGATTTAATTTTTTCTTCGGTTGGATCATTTTTTGAAAAAATGGGTGTGCCCACAGCGGTTGTACCTTTAGCGATTATGCGGCCTTTTTCTTATAGCGCATCGAATGGAGTGTTGCTGGATATAATCAAAACTTTTGGTGGCGATGCGCATGTGTCTCATTTGGCAGCGACCATGATGGGCAGTACTGAAACGACATTTTACGTGATTGCCGTTTATTTTGGTGTGGTGAGTATTCGTCGTACTCGACACGCAGTTCCTGCAGGTCTTATTGCGGATTTTGTTGGGATTGTTGCGTCGATTATTGTTTGCCGACTATTGTTGGCATAGGCATGAAGGGGTCAGATCTAAGTTTGATGGGTTCTGTTAGTACCCATAAACTTAGATCTGACCCCTTTGTTTTTTAGCCATCCCAGCCAAGGGGGTGAATGATTACATCCTTGTTTTTAAAGCATGATTTAGAATTTTGCATTGTTCATTTGTAAACGAGTTGTAGGAAATGCGGGTACAAAATGATCATGGTAGTTGATTATAGTGATTGTATTCTCATCTGGTATTTCGTCTAAATCCATGGTCTTAGACGGTGCAGTAGGTGTAATCAAGCGATGTAAAACAAAGTTAAGAGTTTCGGCTTGTGTTTCTGAATCTTCTTCAACTTCATGCTCGTGGATATCGATAATGTGAAGATTAACACCATATTTTTTGCAAAGTAACACGCCATCAATATCTGGATTTCCCCAGATCGCGTGTTTATCTAAATTAAAGTCAACATTCATGCATTCATCAGATGTCAAATCAACCTTCATATTATAAGCGGCAAGATTTCCTTGATCTGGAATTAATTTCTGAAGCCATTTTTGCTCAGGTGAATCAGCCTTAAAGCTACGGACAATGTTAGCGCATTGTGTGCGTAGGCTTTTAATCGTGTGTGCGCCCGTGTTCTTTAATTGATTTAAACCCTGTGCAAAAGCATCATAAAAACAATCTCCGCGTGAAAAAGCTTCGCCGATTTGATAGCGATTTCCGATGTCATTTTCTAAAAGAGCTGTAGCTTTTCTTGTTCGATCAGTATCTCGATTAAATAATGCAGTTCGTGGATGTTGTAGTTGAAGAGATGTTTCAGCGGCGTTACCTGTTGCATTAGCATGTTGCTCTCTATGGTCAGTTTGAATCTGAGCATACTGAGCTTGATGTGCTAAATATTTTGCATCAACACGTGGATCAGACGTGGTGTGATCAGCGCCATCTTTCTTGCCATGTTCAGAAACGCGTTTTTTTTCGCGAGCACCTAAAAGTTTTTTATTCTCAAGCTCAATATCTGAGTCGTTTTCATCGTCATTTGCTGGATCGAAATCATCAGCACCCGCTGATTTTTTCCGACTCAATACTGTTTTTGCAGGTTGTTTTCCATGCCAGCTCACATACCAATTACTGAATTTATTAGCGGCATAAGTCAGGGGAACTCCGATTAAAGCGGCACTAAAACCAACAGTTGCTGCGGAAGTTAATAAAGTTAATGAGGCCTGTAATCCAAGAAAAGCAGATAGCATTGAAATAAAAGGAGTTAAAAAACCGATAAATGATGGTATGACTGTTAATCCGACTATACTTTGTGCAATACCCAGCGCTCCTGCGATAAAAGGTATTTGGGCAACCCACCCAAAAGTTGCAACTACGGCAGGAATTAAAGCTGGGAAGAAAGTTGTGGTGGCACCGATAGCGAGCGATAGAATAAAAGCCCACGCGACGGCGGTAATGGCAAAGCTCACTAGTGCGCTAGTATAGCCAATTAAATCAGCGATTGGATCAGCAGGCGGAACTTTGGGGTCATAATTTTCATGTGCTTCAGCGTTGAATTTTCGAGTTGAATCACTCAATATTTTAACACTACGACCTCTTGCTAAATGATATTGCATGCTATTCAGCGGTGCGAGAATAGCCAGCGATATTCGATTAGAAATCATAAGAGGAATTTCGAGAAGTGATGTGAGAGATAGTAGTCCTAGAAAAATTGTTGCAGGGACTTTACGTATTAGAGGCCAATCTGAAAGTGTTACCTTGCGTGTTGAAGTCAGGAGGAAGTGAATTGCTTCGTGTAAAATAAGACCTACAATACGCAAAGGAATGAAGATCGCGAGTTTTACAATATTCACAAAGAATTTTAAAACCCCAGTCACTACATTCAACGGGAAAATCACAAAAGGTTTTACTGTAAAGAGGGCAATTAATTGTAGCCAATATTGTGTTGGTGTGAGTTTTGAAGAAGGTGATTTCCAGCCACCAAATAAATTGACAACAACGTCTATGATGCTCAATTTTGGATTAAAAGTTCCGTCTTTGGCTTCTACGGCATAAGGTCTGGTAGGGAGACCAAAAAAAGCGAGAAAAGTTAACCATCCAAATTGATGGTCTATGTAAACAGGGCCTTTTTTGTTGTTATGATACGTAATTTGCTGTGAGTTAAGGTCGTAGCCATCAAAAGGAAATAATTGAGACAGTCTAAAGGTGTTTACAATATTATTTTTTACGTTTTGAAACGAATGATATTGAGGTGGGTAGTCTTTATTAAGATTATAATTAATAAAAACCCCTAGTGTTGTACGATTCAACATCCAGCTCTTGAAATCCTGAGAGTAGGGTTTAACTGTATAGGTGGTGTGCCGTTTTTTTACGTTCTCTTCTTGGACCTTTGCCATTTTTATCCCCTCGATTTATCAGATTGTCATGCCAGTATCAGTACTGGATATTGCTAATTCTATACCTATTGAATGATAGCGTCAAGGGATTATCCTTAAAAAATAGCAAATATTGGTCAGTTATAGGCCTGCTGATGGGTAGGCAGCATAAGTAAGGTTATCGTGCTATACTGATCCGAGCTATAGCTAATCACTGAAAAGGAGCTTTTTATGTCAATATCAGTTCAACTGGCTCGAGTATTTTGCATTTATTTTATTACATTGGGTATTAGCATGTTCATCAATCGCAGTTTTTTTAGAGCAGCGACGAAAGAATTAGCCTCAAATAATATTGCTATGTTGATTGTTGGATCTACAACATTAATGATAGGTATAGTTTTGGTCACTTTGCATAATATTTGGGTGCACGACTGGCGAGTTTTTATCACATTACTTTGTTGGTTAGTTTTATTCAGTGGTATTGTACGTACTGTATTTCCAACGTTTGTGCAAAATATGGCGCGCGCACTTAGTTTCAAAATTGGTTATTTTCAAATTGCAGCGATTGTTTGTCTGGTGCTAGGTATATTTTTTGGAATTCAAGGCTTCCATTAAAAAAATGTGCATATTTTGCCCCGATCTTAGCCTTCATATTGCATAATCATCTGCATCTCCAGTACTCTTGTGCTTCTCATAACGATAATTTATGCAATATAAAGGCTTCTAAAATCCGAACATTTTTTATTGCTGGCATCAAACTTCTTTTTTCTCTTCTGGTGGCTCAATGGTTTCAGCAAAAGTACATTCTTTTTGCGGACACACGCGCTCTGTGCCTCGACGTTTAGTCGTTTTAATTGAAGTGATTGGCCAGCTGCACACGGGACAGGGTTTATCAACGGGTTCATTCCAAATCGCATATTTACAATCAGGATAACGACTGCAGGAGTAAAATATTTTGCCGTAGCGAGATCGTCGTTGAAGAATCGTACCTTGTTTACATTCTGGGCAAGCAACATCTGTTTCTTTGGGTTTTATCAGCGGTTCAATATGTTTACATTCTGGATATTTACTGCAGCCAATAAATTTGCCATAGCGGCCTTGCTTAATAATGAGTTTTTCGTTGCAATCGGGGCAGGTCCGTCCTTCCACCTCTTCGGTCGGAGCTTCTTCTTTGTCGCCATCAACGTTGCGAGTGTATTTACATTCTGGATATCCGGTGCAACCAATAAAACTGCCTCGACGTCCTAATCGAATGGATAAAGGTTTTGCACATTCAGGACAGTTTTCATCAAGTTTTTCATGAGTGACATCTTGTCGAGTGACGGTATCATCAATTTCTTTAACGAGTTTAATAAAGGGTGTCCAAAATTCTTCTAACATGGGCACCCATTCATTTTCACCGCGTGCAATTTGATCTAAATGATCTTCCATTCCGGCAGTAAAATTATAATCAACGTATTGGTTGAAATAATCATTTAAAAAACGAGCGACAACACGACCGACATCAGTAGGTTTAAATCGTTTACTGTCTAGAGTCACATATTCACGGTGTTTTAAGGTGTAAATAATACTCGCGTAGGTTGAAGGTCGACCAATACCAAATTCTTCCAATGCTTTTACGAGGCTTGCTTCAGTAAAACGTGGAGGTGGTTCAGTAAAATGTTGAATGCCTCTAATTTCGTTCAGCGATAATTCATCGCCCACTTCAACAGGAGGTAATATTTTTCCTTCGCCATCTTCAGGTTTTTGATCGTCATGGCCTTCTTGATAAACGCTGATAAATCCTGGAACTGTAATCGTTGATCCATTCGCGCGAAAACGATTTCCTTTGCCGCAACTTAAATCCACAGTGACAGTATCCAGTGTCGCTGAAATCATTTGACAAGCAATCGTCCGTTGCCAGATTAAATTGTATAATTTGTATTGTTCTATTTTGAGTTTATCTTTAATGCTGTCCGGGGTGATGCTTGCAGAAGTTGGGCGGATCGCTTCGTGCGCTTCTTGTGCATTTTTTGAACGCGTTTTATAAACGCGAGGTTCTTCAGGTAAATGATCTTCGCCGTATCGCTCTTTAATGACTTCACGAATTTCTGTAATGGCTTCAGCGGCTAAATTGACAGAGTCTGTACGCATATAAGAGATTAATCCTACAGCACCATCGCCAATATCAATACCTTCATACAATTGTTGTGCCACTTGCATGGTTCGGCTGGTGGTAAATCCTAATTTTCTTGCGGCTTCTTGTTGTAGTGTGGAAGTAATAAATGGAGCGGCCGGATTTCGTTTGCGTTGTTTCTTCTCAACGTTCGTTACAATTAATTTGCCTTTGGAAGCTTTGGTTAAATCTTTTTTGACTTTCTGTGCTTGTTTTTCGTCTGTGATGGTAAATTGTTCAACTTTTTCTCCGTTTAATTCCACAAGACGACTGTTAATGATGTGATCATCTTTGGTGGTCGCATCCGCTTCTACGGTCCAATATTCTTGTGATATAAACGCTTCAATTTCATTTTCGCGCTCAACAATTAATCGTAATGCAGGACTTTGAACGCGGCCGGCTGATAAGCCTGGACGTACTTTTTTCCATAATAATGGGGATAAATTAAAGCCGACTAAGTAATCTAATGCACGACGCGCTTGTTGTGCGTTCACTAAATCCATCGAAATATCACGAGGATTTTTTATCGCTTCTTTAATTGCGGATTTTGTAATTTCATTGAACACAATGCGGTACGTTGGTTTATCGCCTAAGATTTTTTTCTCTGCCATTAATTCTTTTACGTGCCAAGAAATGGCTTCACCTTCTCTATCCGGGTCAGTCGCTAGATATAAAACGTCGGCTTTTTTTAATGCTTTTGCGATTAATGCGACATGTTTAGCGCTTTTTTCAATCGCCTCGTAATGCATTTCAAAATGATTTTCCGTATCGACGGCGCCTTCTTTGGGTCTAAGATCACGCACATGACCATAGGAGGCCATAACTTCAAAGCCTTTACCTAAATATTTTTTTATGGTTTTGGCTTTGGCCGGTGATTCTACGATGACAAGATTTGTTGGCATTTCAGTGTAACCTCTCTGTCACTTCAGTTTTCATTAATTGCTCTAATGTTGCTAATGCCGTTTCGTTTTCAGGGTCATCAATGAGCACCATGAGTACAATCCATTTCACGCGATGTTCATCAATTTCGTTTGATTCAATAGCCAGTAGGCGATTAATAACAATTTCACGAGAATAAGAATCTAGAATTCCAATTTGTTCGAATTTTAGAATTAATCCACACACTTCCGAGTTAAAATGTTTGAGCTCTTCTTGGCTGAAAACTCGAAATCCATTTGATAAAGTCAATTTGTCTTCGCTCTGTGCTTCGGCGCTGTGAACAGCGGCTATATTGTCTAGCCATTCGAAGGCTGTATCGATTACTTCAGGCGTGAAGCCAGCTTCAGAAAGTTCGTGAAACAAGGCTTCCTCAGAAGCCTGATCAGGGTGATCACGACCGATGTGATTTTCAAAAATGTACATTAATACTTCAAATAACTCTTCTTTCATACTCTACTATATCCGCCTGGTGTTGAATAAATGAGCCCTTTAAGCTCTAAAATCATCAAGGCTGAAGTTACGCGTTCGACACAAAAACCCGTACGGTTGACCAGTGCATCCACTGATGTTGCCTCAAAACCGACACACTCTAACAGCTTCCGGTTCTCTTCATCAAGCTGATTCTGTGAATTATTATAGGATCTTTTTGTAGATTTACTAGTAAATAGGGGTTGGAAGTGGGTTATTTCTTCCAAGATGTCGGTCGCGGTTTCCACTAATTTGGCGCCATTACGCAGTAAAATATGGCAGCCGTGCGCCGTAGGGGAATGGATTGACCCAGGTATAGCAAAGACTTCTCGACCTTGTTCGGTTGCGAAGCGAGCTGTGATCAAAGAGCCGCTGCGGGATGCGGCTTCGACAACAAGGGTCCCGAGGCTCAAGCCACTGACGACACGGTTGCGCTGCGGGAAATAGCCTGCTACCGGAGGGGTATGCAAGGGAAATTCGCTGACTAGGGCTCCCCGTTGGGCTATTTCGGTGGCGAGTTTGCGGTGTGATGAAGGATAAAGCACATCGATGCCGGTTCCAAACACCGCAATTGTTCGACCTTTCGCTGCTAAGGCGCCTCGATGGCTTGCTGCATCAATGCCGAGGGCCATGCCGCTGGTGATGGTAAGTCCTGCTTCTGCCAAAGCCTGGGCAAAAGCATAAGCCGTTTCGCGGCCGGTGGGGGTAGGGTTACGGCTTCCAACCAGGGCGATTTGGGGTTGAAGTAAGCTATCAGGGTTGCCTCTTATAAAGAGTGTTGGTGGCGGATCAGCGATTTCGCGTAACTGAATTGGGTATAGGGGATCTATAAAAGGAATAATGTGATGGCTAGGATCGTTTTCGCTCCACTGAAGATGCTCATCAATTTTTTGCCAATCAGGTAATTGTAGAGACTGTCTAGTTGATTCGCTGAGTCGCAAGCTCGATTTTGTAAGTTTATCCGACTGCAGCACATTTTTGGGCGAGCCGAACATTCGAATTAATTCATGAAATCGATGCGCAGTAAGATTCGTCGCCAGTGATAAGGCGAGCCAGTAACGTAAATCATCTTGCTGGATTGAGGTTGAGTTCATGGGAAGTGATGTTAAAAGCGATTTTCACAAGTTTCTACTCGTGTTTGAGAATAATGAGAGGGTCGAAGTTGATAGAAGATTTTCCTTTCACGGTGAGGGGTTCTAGGGGAGAGAATAGTGATTCTCTCTCCTAAATATATCAAAGAAAGCATCTCCCGGTTTTAAAAGCAACAGCCATTAAGACAGTGCATTGAGTGGCCTAAACACCCAAAATTATTAGCCGGGAGATGTTGCGACCCTCTATCGTTAGATTGCCTATGATTCAATTGATTGAATATCTAGATTGTGATGCTTATGCACATGATTTTTTCTATCCCAGAAAAATAGGATAATTGCACTGAGCATTGCAGCTGCACCAGCAGTAACAAAAGGCACTGTTGCGCCAAATAATCCTAAAGTTCCAGCAGCTGCCGAACTTATTCCAAATGCAGCTGCAGTGACGCTGCTTGTAATTCCCATGATCCAGCCCTGTTCATGTGCAGATACGGCATTTGAACAAATGGTGATCATGATGGAATAAGCTAATGCACTTGGAATTGTCACAATTGCAGTTAACATCCATAAACTTGTTTCGCTAGTTGTAGTAATAAATGATAAAGCTATACCCATCACGATCATCATCACTGCAACGATCGGTTCAAGTCGCATAAATTTAACGAATATGCGAATGATCACAGTTAGCGCAAACGCGAATACCAGGCCTAAATAAGACATATAATGCGCAATTTTAATATTGTTGTAGTGGTACATTTCAACTAAATAAATTGGAATGTACAGAAAATACAGCGCCCATGCGACTTCAGTAAAAAATAATACCAAAGACAACACACGAATTTTTTTATTCGTGAAAGCTTCTGTAAAGACAACAATACCGCGCGCTAAACTCAATTTAACATTAGATTTTGGTTGAGTTGTTTCGCGCAATGTGTAAAGTAATAGTGCTGCATTAAAGATGGCTAATAGACTGGCTGCAAAAAAAGGTGTGCTGAATGTAAACCAAGAGACCAGGTTTTTATCTGCAAAATAACCACCGACTATAGGTCCAAAAATAAAGCCTATACAATTTGCGACGATAATTAAACTCATATTGTGTACTTTATCGTGTTCAGTACTAACATCGGCAATAACGGCTTGTGCAATGGGTTGGCTGCCTGCAAAAAATCCTGCGAATACTCGTCCTATCATTAAAATCCAAACGTTTTTTAAATCCACGCCTAATGCAGAAATTGCAAAGCCTAAAGCGGTGCCACCTAAAGCTAATAAGAGCACTTTTTTGCGACCCATGCGGTCCGATAGATCACCTAAAAAAGGAGCGCCGATGAACATTAATACCGACCAAGATACTAATGTTGCCCCATACCAAAATTGTCGCGTTGCAACAGAACTTCCAACTGGCAAAATACTATCGGTTGTGCCCATAAATAAAGGGCCCAAGATTGGGAATATGATGCCCATGCCCATAGTATCGATAACGAGAACGAGGAATAATGGCGCTAATTTCAGATATTTATTATCTTTCATGATAGAACACTCGGCAAAAATAGTGATAATACTTTCAAGTAGTGCAAAGACTTTGCGCAAAACTGGTAGAAAAACAGTGGCGTGAAAAAAAGAAAAGTTCCTTGCAGAAATTGATCAATCAGCGTGGGTTAAAGATATTACACTGACAAGTGAAAATGTTAGCAAAAAAAAATTCAAAAAACAACTCTTTTTTTGCGTTTTTTATTGATGACATTAATTATGGTGGTATGTTTACACTGAATAAACAAGTGATATTGTTTTATTGTTTACCTTTCTCTCAATATAGTCCGCAGAAGAGAGTGTCATTAGCATTCTTAGTGTTAGACGATTTATCTTTAACTGTGAGATGCTGGGAGATGCCGGGATCCTTGCCATAAGCAGCGCTTATCGGGTATTATTTTGACCTTGTTCGTTCAATATCTCCAGTTCATTATTAGCAATAAAGATGAAGTTATTATGGCAATTATACGAATTTTACAATATCCAGATCCGCGGCTGAAAGCAAAGGCTGAGAAAGTAGAAGTCTTTGATGACGCATTGCAGAAAATCATCGACGATATGTTCGAAACGCATTACAACACCGAAAATTGTGCGGCATTGGCAGCTACTCAGCTGGATTTTAAAAATCCTAAAGCGATCACGGTCATCGATTTTTCTCGCGAAAAAGACCAGCCTTTATGTTTGGTGAACCCTGAAGTTGTTTGGCGGTCGGAAGAGCTATATGACGAAGCAGAAGGCTGTATGTCAGTACCCGGAGGTATTTACGAGACAGTGGGCAGGGCTAACAAAGTCAAAGTAAAGGCGCAAGATCGTCATGGCAAGCCTATTGAATTGGAAGTCGAAGGCTATTGGGCCAAGTGTTTGCAGCATGAAATCGATCACCTTAACGGAAAAATCTTTATCGATCATTTGTCACGGTTAAAACGTCAACGCGTCGATAAAAAGCTTGAAAAGTGGCGCCGCTGGGCTAAGTCTTAACGTGAATTTTTTAAGAGCTATTTTTCGTCGCAGATTATTGATGCAATATTTCAGATTAAGGTTTTTTATCTATGCCCTATAAGATTATTTTTGCTGGAACCCCCGAATTTGCATTACCGGCCTTGCGTGCGTTAATTGATTCAGAGCACAGTGTGTGCGCTGTTTACACGCAGCCTGATCGTCCAGCTGGGCGCGGGCGTCATTTGTCCATGAGCCCGGTGAAAGAATTGGCATTATCTGAGAATATCCCTGTTTTTCAACCGGCAACATTGCGTGATACGTCCGTCCAAGACGAGCTTAAAAAGTGGCAAGCAGATCTGATGGTGGTCGTTGCTTATGGGCAAATTTTGCCTCAGGTAGTTTTAACTACACCAAAATATGGCTGCATTAATGTGCATGCTTCACTTCTTCCTCGATGGCGAGGTGCGGCACCGATTCAGCGAGCCATCATGGCGGGTGATACTCAGACGGGTGTTACCATTATGCAAATGGACGTAGGGCTAGATACCGGTGCTATGCTGATGCGAGAAAGTTGTCCTATTTTAGCAGAGGACACTGGGCAAATTTTACATGACCGCTTAGCGGAATTGGGCGCAACAGCATTAATCAAAACATTAAATGCAATGGAGAAAGGTGATCTTCAATCTAGTATTCAAGATGAATCACACGTTACTTACGCACAAAAACTCAATAAGCTCGATGGGAAAATTGAGTGGGCACAATCAGCATCACAAATAGAACGACAAATTCGAGCGCTTAATCCATGGCCAATCGCTTATACTGAATGTGGCAAAAATCATGTGCGAATTTGGCATGCAGAAATAGTGCCTGAAAAAAACACAAGCACTCCTGGAAAAATTCTTGCGATTTCTCCTGAAGGAATTGATGTGGTAACGGGTGATGGAATATTGCGTTTAAAGATAATTCAAGAAGCTGGTGGAAAACCAATTGCTGTATCAGCATTTGTGAATGCACCACGTGATTGGATTTTACCTGGAAATTTGCTGTCATAATGTGATGCGGGTTAAGTGACGGGAGAGTTGTCATGTTAATTGTTTTGGATCGTGATGGGGTCATTAATTTCGAATCTGATGAATATATTAAATCTCCTGATGAATGGATTCCAATTCCAGGAAGTCTATCTGCTATCGCTTCGCTGAAAAAAGCAGGGCATACTGTAGTCGTTGCAACAAATCAATCAGGAATCGGGCGAGGATATTACACCCATGAAATTCTTGCGGAGATTCACAAGAAATTTCGAGACCTCTTGAAAGAATTTGATTGTGATGTCGATGCCATTTTTTATTGTCCTCATCGCCCTGATGAAAATTGTGAATGTCGAAAACCAAAGCCAGGATTATTTCAACAAATTCATAGTCAATTTAATAATGATTGGTCAGATTCTATCGCTGTGGGTGATGCATTGCGTGATATTCAAGCGGCCAATTCGGTAGGATGCTCATCGATGTTAGTGCGTACAGGCCGAGGAAAAATGACCATAGAAAAAGGGAAGGGCCTTGATGGAATAGAAATTGTGGACGATTTAGAGCAGTTTGCTCGTAAAATCATCGCTTAGTTGATTTGCAGAACTCCAATTCGCATCCTATAATTTAAACAGTGTTTAAAAGGATTTCGATATGGATATCATCCAAATTCCTCGGAAAATCAAGAAGGTCTGGAAGAGTGAGCCCACGATTGAAGGAGCGGGTGTGCATTTAAGGCGCGCTTTCGGATTTCATGAAGTGCCATTACTTGATCCATTTTTATTGTTAGATGATTTTCGTTCTGAAAATCCTGAAGATTATCTTGCCGGCTTTCCGTGGCACCCTCATCGTGGAATAGAAACAATTACCTATGTTCTTGATGGAGATGTTGAACACGGTGATAGTATGGGAAATAAAGGCCATATAAAAGCCGGCGATGTTCAATGGATGACAGCAGGAAGCGGTATTATTCATCAAGAAATGCCTAAAGGAAATCGTCTGGGTCAAATGTTTGGATTTCAATTGTGGGCAAATCTTCCAGCGAAATCTAAAATGATAACACCTCGTTATCGCGGAATTTTTTCAGGAAAAATTCCTGTTGTAAAAACACCTGAGGGTGCAATGGTGCATGTTATTTGTGGGGAAGTGAATGGTACTCAAGGACCCGTGACAGAAATTGTGATTGAACCAGAATATTTTGATGTTGAGCTTCCCGTTGGAACAACGTTTACTCACAGCGTTAAACCGGAACATACCGTGTTTGCGTATGTCGTCGAAGGCGAAGCTTATTTTGATCAATCGCGACACGCTTTTTCTCATGATAGTGCCGGAATTAATTATTTTGATTTTAAACCGCAATGCGCTTGTGTAGATGGAACATTGGTATTATATGAAACGGGCGGTAATCAAATTACCATTGCAGCCGATAAAAAAGCGACGCGGTTTTTGCTGGTTTCAGGAAAACCACTAAACGAACCTATTGCCTGGTATGGCCCTATTGTGATGAACACACAAGCGGAATTACGCACAGCGTTTCAAGAATATCAAGATGGCACTTTTGTAAAAGAACAATAGAGATAAATTTTTTTTATTTGGGATGATCAGCATGAAGTGTTTTTTCACACATCGCAAACCACTCATTCGCATATTCTACGTTTTCGTATTTTTTCCCGAGGTAAGGTCCTCCCAAAGTCCAGTGAACCAGAGCAACATCATTATTTGATTCATGATACCCAACAAGGTGGTTCCATTTTTGGGGTAGGGCACCGATTTCAGAATCATATTTGATCCATTTAAATTGATGCAGCTCATGATAATCTGCGACATTCAAATATTCAGGTGTGAGTTGAGTACATTTTGAATTATTAAACAACATTACGCTTGACCAATTAAATCGGGGAAATGAGGGAATCGTATTTCCAAGAAAAGTATGCGACCCTTTAATTTCAGGATGTTGAACAACCATGACTGAATGCGATGGATTTTGCAATTTCCATAAATTGGCGATATCTTCGCGAATTAACATATCCCCATCTATAAAAAGTCCCCATCCTTTAAAATCACAGAGATACGGGACCAAAAAACGGGTGAAAGAAAAATCGGTTAATTGTTGGGGGTCGCGTTGTCTATCAAAAATCGATTTGAGATTACTGAGCCGTAGTGGAGTGATGCTCACGGGGACACTGCTGTGCTCCATGATGCTCTGAGCGCAAACGTGATATGTGACTGTCTCACGGCTGTCATAGCCTATAAAAATTCGGATCGGTTCTTGACGGCTCATGTGATCGCTCCAGAGTGATAATATAGAGTATGATTATACTAGAATATGTCTTGGAAGGTCTATAGAATGGGCATAGTTTCATTAGAGAGTAATGTTATGACGGAATCAACAGAGAATATTTCTCGAGAAAAATTAATGCTGCCAGCAGGTAAGAAAAAGTTGCTATTGCATTCTTGTTGTGCGCCCTGTTCAGGTGAAGTGATGGAAGCGATCATCGTGTCCGGAATTAATTTCGCCATTTATTTCTATAATCCTAATATTCATCCTCTTAGAGAATATGAATTACGCAAAGATGAAAATATTCGGTTTGCTGAAAAATATGGCATACCTTTTGTCGATGCCGATTATGATCGAGATGATTGGTTTAAACGCGCGAAAGGAATGGAGCATGAGCCTGAGCGTGGTATTCGTTGTACTATGTGTTTTGATATGCGTTTCGAACGCACTGCGCTATATGCCCATGAAAATAACTTCGATTGTATTTCAAGTTCGTTAGGAATTTCTCGATGGAAAAATCTCGATCAAATTAATGATTGTGGAGAACGAGCTGCAAGTCATTATCCTGATCTTGTGTATTGGACATACAATTGGCGTAAACAAGGTGGATCTCAACGCATGTTAGAAATTTCAAAACGTGAGAATTTTTACATGCAAGAATATTGCGGTTGTGCATATTCATTACGAGATACCAATGCGTGGAGAGTAAAAAACGATCGACCGAAAATTAAACTCGGAGAAAAATTTTATGGCATCGAAATTCAAAATGAGACATAACAATTTTTAAGTAAATACAATAACGAACTCACTGGCGTTTTCTACGGGGATGATTTCCGAGGTCACTGATTTTACTTCAGCTTTTCTAGGTCCTTCCCATAACCACGCTTCGAATATAGATATTTTTTCTGGTGTTCCAAATGCAAAACATTCAACATGTCCTTGAATATCATTTCTAACCCAACCTGTAATTCCCAATTCTTGCGCTTTAGTGCGTGTGCTATCTCTAAAAAATACCCCTTGGACTTTTCCTGTGACAACGAAGCGTTTTCCAATTCTTTCCATTTTCTCTCCATGATTGAGTTGATTCGCGATAGGTGTCAGATCTATGATCAATATATTCATATCCTTCAGCTAAAACATTTTAAACAAGTAAAAGTATTGATCTTAGATCTGACGCTATTCTCGCCCATTGGAGGCTGTTCATCAACAATATATAGGAGTATACTTCGGCGCGGGTATATCACGTACTAGCCATAGATCTAGATTCTTCTGAATCGTTATGGGCGTGATCCGAACATTACTTGAAAAAGGAGTTCAAACAGTGGTTAGAGTTATTTTAAGTGCCATTATCGGTGGCCTTTTAGTTTTTGCGTGGAGCATGGTGTCGTGGATGGCCTTGCCTTATCACACGCAGTCGATTTATCAATTTAAAGATGAAGCAGCAGTAACCAAGTTCATCAAAGAGCAGGCTGATCATTCTGGTATCTATGTACTACCCTTTGTTCCAGGTGACACACTGTCAAAACCGGCTGATGAACAACAAAAGATTTGGGAAGAAGTACAAAAGAAACAGCAAGCAGGTCCTATGATGTTTGCTTCCGTTGCATTAAATGGCTCTGAAGTGAGTATGAAGCAATCTATGATTTATGGCTTCATTTTGCAAGTTGTTGGCGCTTTCATCATCAGTTTAATTCTCTGGGGTTTCTGTTGCTCAGGTTATTTTTGCCGGTTGTTCACCGTTGTTTCAATTGGTTTACTCATTGCATTGCTTGGTAGCGGTCCGGGCTATATTTGGTGGAAATTTAGTTTGCCATTCACTTTAGCGTGTGCGGCAGATGCATTGATTGGTTGGTCAATTGCAGGTCTATTTATGGCTGCAATCGTAAAACCCTGTCGTTGTAAAAAAGAATCTCGTTAATTAAAAAGGGGGGGGTGATTCCCCCCTTTTTTTTCTTTCGCTCATATCACTTATTTCAATCTCTTTTGTAATTTCATATTTTGTTAAAATTTTCGACTTTCAATTCGGAGTATGATAATTTACTAACCTCAAATTTTTAAAATAAGGAAATATTATGACAATGATGAAATTCTTACCTACAGTGGCCGCAAGTTGCGCACTGATGCTTTCTTCGACTGGTTTCGCGGGAATTTATCTCGGTGGCCAAGTGGGCTATGCGCATGAAGAATATAATATGAAGGCTTTTTTTGATAAACAATATTCTAATAATGAAAGTGTGGGGCGTATTTATGCTGGCTACCAGTTTACACCTTTTATGGGTATCGAAACTGGATTTTCTATGATTTCTGAAGCGAAATTACCGAGAGATTTCGGTGAAGTCTCCACGGCAAATTGGGATTTACTATTAAGTGTCGGTATGCCATTGGGTGCTACGGGATTTAGAATTGATCTCAAAGGTGGCGGCGCTTACGTGATGACTGATTTTGATGCCAGTGATGTCGCTAAACATCACCATAATTTGGATGATGATTCTAAAGGTGAATTTAAACCGGAAATCGGAGCAAGCCTGAGTTTTAATCTGAATGAATATGTTGCAATCGATGCTTCGTATTTGCATATTTATGACGACCCTCGAAGTCGCAGATTAAATACGCCTTGCACTGATATGGCGATGGTTGGGTTGCGATTGATATTCAGCGTCCTCTAAGTAAAGCTGAAGGGGGTAGATCTAAGTTTGATGGGTTCTTACAGAGCGCATTAAACTTAGATCTGCCCCCTTCAAGTCTCTTGAGAAGCTGCTGCATTATGATTTGTATCGCACACTTGTTTTAATATTCGACAGATAAAATTATTAATGCTGACATTTTCATTCTGAGCAGCTAATGCAATGCGCTCATGTAATTCACTGCCCACTCGAACATTAAAGGATCCTTTAAAAGGTTTTTCAGGGACAATTTTCTTTTTTCTGCACATTTCTAAATAATCGTCAACGGCTTCTTCAAAAGCTTTTTTAATGCCAACTGCATTCGTGCCTTCGTATGAAACAAGAGCTCTTATGAATTCCAATTTCCCATAAAAAATTAGAGCTTCAGAATCAAAATGAACTGAACCATAATAATCTTTGTATTTCATAATGTCTTTCATATTTGCTCCCTTTCTCTCAATGCTTCAATAATTTGCTTTAACTGATATTCTTTTAACGTGGATCTTGGATGTGGTTTATGTAAACTAATCGGCGGATGTGGCTCATGCACAAACCTGACTCTAGAACCAATGGTTTTACCAGCCTGTGTTTCTTCATAGCCCAAAATATCCAGCAATCTTGTTAATTCTATCCAGCTAAAATCTTTAGGCTTTGATAGGAAACGTTTCTTTAGCTTGTCGCTTTGAGTCATATTTTTGGTTTTACCTGATCAAGCCATAGCTAAAGAGTAGCATAGGCAGTTACATAAAGCAACTAAATTTAGTTGCAACTTTTGGTCTATGTGTTATTGTAGCTAGTCTGAATAAAATTAATATGCGTACTTGTAGATGAATTGGGCTTGACCCGTGATTGTGTTGGGAATTAGACTGCTAATAGGTTTAAAAAGAGAGATTTAGGTCATGTTGGATTGTAAATTGACCAGTGAATTTGCAGATGTTATGACAAAAATATTAATATTTTCATCTCCAAAGAAACATCAAGTTATTCTGAATGTATCTTGCTTTGATACTCCTTTAGGTCCTATGTTAGCGATTGCTGATGAAAAAGAATTGTACGTTTTAGAATTCTTTGAGAGACGAGGATTGCAGCGTGAAATTGAAAGACTTTGTCTTAAAAATAAATGCGCAATAGTATCTGGAAAAACTGATCCTATTACTTCTATTGAGTCTGAATTAACATCCTATTTTTCTGGAAAGCTACAAATATTTAAAACTCCGCTTCGTTTGATGGGCACACCATTTCAAAAAAAAGTGTGGACTGAATTAATGACCATTCCTTATGGTGAAACGCGTAGCTATCTCGAGCAAGCAAAAGCTATAAAAAAAGAAACTGCTTATAGAGCTGTTGCGAATGCTAATGGAGCTAATCAACTTGCTATTATTATTCCGTGCCATCGAATAATAAATAATAATGGTAATTTAGGTGGTTATGGCGGTGGTATTGCTCGAAAACAATGGCTTCTTGAGCATGAAAAAAAGAATAGTGCATAAACATTCTAATATGCTTTTGATTTTTATAAATCACAGTGAAATGTGACAAGGCATAAGAGTTTTCCCACAGCGAATAGTGCAATCCACTTACGGGACACTATATTGACCCATGTAGAGTGATTATTTAATCTGGAGATTCATTATTACTTAGTTTAATTATTTCCAGGAGAAAATAATATGTCAACACAACTTCACGAGCATTTCAATGATTTTATGCTGACTCCAACCGAGCGACATTTTTTGAAATTATTGAATGAAGGGAAAACACCGCAGGATATTACAGATCTGCTCGGCCTATCTCGATTATCAGTGGATTTTCATTTTAAAAATATTATTCAAAAATTTAAAACCTTGATGGTAACTACAGAATAGTCAATGAGGTTGCTGTAGCCTGGATATTGCATAATCCAGGCTAGATAATGTTGCTAGGCCCAATGCAGCAAGTGTAGGGGTAACGCCCGCCTAGCCCCAACAATTTTTTCCACTTTATTAATAGTAATAAATTGTATTATATGCTCAATTATGGTATAAATATGGCCATAGAACCATAATCAGATGAGCAAAGACCATGAAGATGCTGGAATACGGCCCTCCTAGCGAAAATACGCAATCTCCCGTAAATATTATTCAGATCCTGGAAGAGCACTTCAGCTCGCAGCATGAGCGAAATCTGATTGGCAGCGATATTATTATCGGTCTGATTAATGTGACGATCGGGTATATAGGAAAAGAAGTCATCTTAGTTAGTGAAACAGTCAAACTATCTTGGCATCATGTAGAGCTTTATTTGAATAAGCATGTACCCGATGGGCATGATTTGTATTATCTCATTGATCATAATTTTAACACGATGTTTTCTAAGCTCCCTGATATGAACTCATCAGGGTTACACACACTTTTTTTCACAAGTGACCAGATTGCTTTAGCTTATGTTGACTTTTTAAAACCGATAATGCTAATAAGAAACACTGAATATCCTAAAGTAATTAATCGTATAGAAGTGGAGTTAACAGAAGAACAATTTTTATTTTGTCGCAATTATACAGTAAATAAAGTAGGAAAAATCGTCCGACGAAATTTACAGTCAATACTCAATTATAACATGCTATTAAAAACATTACGAGCCGATGAATTTGATTTTAGTCTTCAATTTATTTTAGGTATTATACCCGGTGATAATGAAACAAGGCGCTTACAAAATTTGCGTCCATCAAACCGTCAAGCTTTTACGATAACTCCAGATGGTCACGTTGTTCTGAGACTCGATAAACAACCGTTGTACACACAGGATCAAAAAAAAGGCTTTTCTCAAAATCAATCATGTACATTAATTGATGATGAAGCCCTGAGTCCCGCATTCGGTTTTACTAAGGACAGAAATTCTAAGCTCTATGGTTTAATGACTGACGTCAAAGATGCATTAATAACTAGGCTTTTGATGAAGGATTCAGGTACCGTATCGCGCATATTTGATTTTAATGATGCTAATAATGCTATGAATAGCAACGCTTATAATTCTTATAAGTCAAAAACATTTTTTTCTAGAGATCAATTAGAAGATTTTAAAAATAAAAACAAATGTAAAAGACAAGAGCGAATGAGTACAAACGAAGTATTGGCACGGTTACGGTTTAATATTTACAGAAGTGTTGTATGCATTTGTGCAGATACTTTAGACGCAAGGTTGTTAGCCTATGATTTTGCTCAAGAACTACTTGAGCACTACTCGGAGGCTGTAGAAAAATCGGGGGGCACTTTAAATCCGCATTTCAAAATACCTATTATTTTTTATCTTCAAAAAGATTCTTCTAAGCATGAGTTATCGGCATATTCTGAAGAGATGCGAAAAAATGATCAGGCTACGGCATTGGGGATATACAATAATGCCGTAGTAAGACAGCAACTCTACAGTATTCATGACTATGAATTTCTTTTGGGTTTGCCAGATATAACGCTTGAAATTTTAATGGAGTCAGTAAAGGGTGTTCCGTTGGCGCTTACCATGATGAGAAGTGGGTATGTGCGTATGTTGACGCGATTGTTCAGAGTTTCACGTCATCACTCTCTTTGCGATGATCTCGTTGATGCTCTTACAAAAAGTGGTTTTGTGCAACAGAATGATGTGGCTATTTCGCAGCTCATTTTGGCTGAACAATTTGATATGGCAGATCATTTAATTACTGCAACTAACTCCGCCATTAGTAAATTACCGCTACGTAGTAGTTTTTTAGTTGCACATCTGCAAAATAGTGGGAATCCACGTCAAATAAAATACGCCATCCTCAAAAATACATTGAATTCGACCTTGATATTGAATAGTAAAAACTGGGTTCTCATTAAACTATATCTCAAAGAATTTTTGACACTTCCTCAATCTTTTTTGGGAGAGTTATTGCGACTCGCTAGTATAGCGCGTGAGCATAATGCAGTCGGTTTTTTATTAAAGAGAGGTGCGCCCACGACTACTCTATCGTTACCCGCAGAGAGTGCGGAGTTAGAAAAGAAAGCTGAAACAGTAGGTATGGCTCCTATTAGTATTGCTGCAAAGAATAAAGATTGGGATTTGATATTACTGTTTACTCAGTATCCTGCGGATATTGAGGATAGTTCGCAATATGGTTTTGCGTTGCTAGTATCCATGAGCCACAACCAGCGTAATCTTGCAAAATTGCTATTACTCGCAGGTGCTAAACCAACATGGCGTGCGACTGGTTGTCATAAAGGGTATGAGCTCAAATCTGCGTTATGGTATGCGATATTTTATGGTTTCAATGAGTTGCTCTCTGACTTCATCGAACATGAAAAGTCTTATCAAGATGAATACTCTCTCGAGCGATATGCGCTAGCAATGGAACTCGCATATGACCAAGGGAATCAGCATGCAATCGCTATTCTTCAAGAAAATGGAGAGTCACGGAGCCTCATTGATTCTGATTATATAGAATCTAGTATCTGTTTGCGAGTCTGCTACGCGCTAGTGCTTGAAGGAATACCTCAAGCTGAGAAACGCTTAATGAGATATTGTCAGCAGTACCAATTATTGGCTAAAGAGCCCGATCAGATCACAAGCTCGCAAAGTTTCAGGCTGAGTATGTTTTCAAATAAAACAAAATCTCGCTCTGACATCCTTGTGATGAAAGGGTTGCGAATAATATTGCCTCACATTATTTTAACCGCCATTGAATTCCCGGTTGCTTCACAAGATATGGTTTTGAAATCTACTGTGAAATGGTTATTGCAATGTAAAGAAATTTCACTGTTTGGCTATATCATCGGTTCATCGGCTATTGAAGAGGTTCTTACTGTTGGGCGCATCATTATTAATACCATATTAGAGGATCTTTCAAGCGATAACATAGAGATGGTTCGAAAGATCATTAATACTTTTTTTTCTAAAGGTCTTTGGCATGAATTATGGGCATCATTGCTTAATGCAGCCCTGAATGACCTAAAGTCTATTAAGGATTGGCATGAGCGAATTGATAATAAGGCCCTGCTTCTGTATGAACTTAGCCCAT
>JAIEPX010000006.1 GCA_019748175.1 Gammaproteobacteria bacterium | reverse complement strand
CAGCTAATTTGTCAGACCCTCAAAAAATTTACGAACCCCGTCGTACCATCTTTTCGCCTGTGGATTATGTCGATCACCACCTGCTTCTAAAGAATCACGAAATTGTTCGAGTAAATGATTTTGTTCTTTAGTAAGATTAATCGGTGTTTCAACCATAACGTGACAAAATAAATCACCTGTTCGACCAGTGCGCGAGGCTTGCACTCCTTTTCCACGCAACCTAAATTGCTTTCCACTTTGCGTGCCCTCAGGAATTTTTAATTTGACTCGCCCATCAATTGTTGGAATTTCCATTTCGCCACCGATAGCCGCCATCACAAAACTAATAGGGACTTGACAGTGAAGATCATTGCCTTCTCGTTGAAAAATAGAATGTTGTCTTATTGAAATTTGAACATATAAATCACCTGGAGATGCACCTTGTTGCCCTGCTTCACCTTCACCCGCTAATCGAACTCGATCACCTTCATTAACACCCGCTGGTACTTTTACCGCCAATGTTTTTTGTTGTTTGATTCGTCCCTGTCCGTAACAATGATCGCAAGGATTTTTGATCATTTTTCCTCGACCATGGCAGGTAGGACAAGTTTGCTGAACCGCAAAATATCCCCGCTGCATTCTCACTTGGCCATGACCATCACAGGTCGTACATTTTTCAGGACTACTTCCTTTCGCCGCACCTGTGCCATTACAAAAACCACAACTCACCAATGTGGGAACTTTTATTTCAACTGTTTTCCCGTGCACTGCATCTTCGAGTGATAATTCCAAGTGATATAACAAATCTTGACCATGCGTAGCGCGCTGACGCGACGAAGCCCCGCCTCCTCCAAAAATGTCACCAAAAATATCACCGAAAATATCGCCTAAATCGCCAGGATTAAAACCACCAGCACCGCCACCCATTCCTCCGCCTTCAACACCAGCGTGACCAAATTGATCATAAGCAGCTCGTTTTTGACTATCAGAAAGAATTTCGTAAGCCAGTTTTGCTTCTTTAAATTTTGCTTCTGATTCTGAATCACCAGGATTTCGATCAGGATGATATTTCATCGCTAGTCGACGGTATGCAGTTTTCAATTCAGCATCGGAAGCATTTCGTGCAACACCGAGCAATTCGTAATAATCTTTTTTCTCAGACATAACTTCGAATCCTCACATAGCAAAAAAGTAGTTTCT
Source organism: Gammaproteobacteria bacterium (assembly GCA_019748175.1). Taxonomy (NCBI): domain Bacteria; kingdom Pseudomonadati; phylum Pseudomonadota; class Gammaproteobacteria; species Gammaproteobacteria bacterium. Next base: position 20,630 of record JAIEPX010000006.1, on the reverse strand, counting down.
CACTTTCGCAAGAAACTACTTCGCAGCTCAATTAAAAAAGTTCGCTACTTTTTACGATCTTCGTCTTTAACTTCTTCAAACTCAGCATCAACAACATTCTCATCTTTAGACTGAGATTGGGACTGTTCCTGTGTACCAGAAGCCGAAGATTCACCACCTGATTCACTTTCACCCTGACTTTGCTCTTGTTTTTGAGCATAGAGTCTTTCAGACATAGATCCTGAAGCAGATGAAAGTTTTTCGGTTTTCGATTCAATATCAGATCGATTATCTTCTTTCATCGCTTCTTTCAAATCAGCGATGGCAGTATCAATAGATGATCTTTCATCTGAAGTCACTTTGTCACCCAATTCTTGCATAGCTTTATTAGTTGCGTGAATCAAACTATCTGCTTTATTTCGAGCATCTGCTAATTTATGATACTCTTCATCTTCTGCACGATGTTGTTCGGCATCTTCAACCATTCGTCGAATTTCTTCTTCCGACAAACCACTTGAAGCTTTAATAATAATTGATTGCTCTTTGCCTGAAGCTTTGTCTTTTGCAGAAACATGCAAAATACCATTCGCATCAATATCAAATGTCACTTCAACTTGTGGCATACCACGTGGGGCAGGAGGAATATTCGCTAAATCAAAACGACCTAATGATTTATTCGCTGACGCCATATCACGTTCACCTTGCAACACGTGAACCGTCACAGCACGTTGATTATCTTCGGCTGTAGAAAATACTTGAGATGCTTTAGTAGGAATCGTGGTGTTTTTATCGATGAGTTTTGTCATCACACCACCTAAAGTTTCGATACCTAACGACAATGGTGTTACGTCAAGTAATAAAATATCTTTCACTTCACCAGACAATACAGCACCTTGAATAGCAGCACCAACCGCAACAGCTTCATCAGGGTTCACATCACGTCGTGGTTCTTTTCCAAAGAAATCTTTTACCGTCTCTTGTACTTTGGGCATACGAGTTTGTCCACCCACTAAAATCACTTCATCAATATCAGAAACCTTAAGTCCGGCATCATGCAACGCAGTTTTGCAAGGGCCAACAGTGCGCGCAATTAACTCTTCTACGAGTGATTCTAATTTCGCACGAGTAATTTTAACGTTCAGATGTTTTGGTCCGGTTGAATCTGCTGTGATATAAGGCAAATTAACATCAGTTTGTTGAGAAGAAGACAATTCAATTTTCGCTTTTTCTGCAGCATCTTTTAAGCGTTGCAATGCCAGAGGATCGTCATGTAAATCAATGCCATTTTCTTTTTTAAATTCACCAGCAAGATAATCGATTAAGCGTAAGTCAAAATCTTCACCACCTAAGAAAGTATCACCATTAGTAGAAAGCACTTCAAATTGTTGCTCACCTTCCACAGCAGCAATTTCGATGATGGAAATATCAAACGTACCACCACCCAAATCGAATACGGCAATTTTTCGATCTTTCTGACCCGCTTCTTTTTTATCCAATCCATACGCTAATGCAGCTGCGGTGGGTTCGTTAATAATTCGTTTAACCTCTAACCCAGCAATTCTGCCAGCATCTTTTGTTGCTTGTCGTTGTGAATCATTGAAATAAGCAGGACAGGTAATAACGGCCTGTGTCACTGGCTCACCCAAATACGCTTCAGCGTCAGCTTTAATTTTGGCTAATACTCTAGCTGAAACTTCTGGCGGAGCCATAGATTTTCCATTCGCTTTAATCCAAGCATCACCATTGTTGGCTTTGATAATTTCATACGGAACCATTTCAATATCGCGTTGAACTTCTTTGTCTTCAAAACGGCGGCCGATCAAACGTTTTGCTGCATAAACTGTATTTTCTGGGTTAGTAACCGCTTGTCTTTTAGCAGATTGCCCCACTAAAATTTCACCATCTGCAGCATATGCAACAACCGATGGCGTTGTTCTAGCGCCTTCAGCATTTTCAATAACGCGAGGCTTACCGCCTTCCATAATGGCGAAACATGAATTTGTTGTGCCTAAATCGATACCAATCGTTCTACTCATAACTGAAAATCTCCAAATAATTAATCAACGATAACTCTAAAATGGGGTTTATGATTTGATTTTCAAGTCATCTCCCCAAAAAAATCTGCGCTATTTTGCTACAATCACCATCGCGGGCCTTATGAGACGATCATTCAGCGAATAGCCTTTCTGCAACACCCTAACAACCGTATTGGTCTTCATACCCTGTACTTCTTCCGTACTGACGGCTTGATGTAGGTTGGGATCAAAAATCGCACCCACTGGATCGATTTGTTTGATTCCAAAACGTTCAAACGTTTGAAGTAGCATATTCATGGTCATTTCAACACCTTCATGAATACTACGAGCAAACTGATTGTCGCCATATTCACAGGCCAGAGCTTGGCTTAAACTATCAACAATAGGCAATAAATCGCCGGCAAATTTTGTAAGAGCAAACTTTCGAGCTTGCAGTACATCAGTTTCACAACGCTTGCGGGTATTCTCCATATCAGCGCGTGAACGCATCACTTCATTCCAATAATCATTCAGCTTTTGCTCGGTTTCTGTCAATTTAATTTCTAATGCTTCATAGGATGGGTGGTCGAGCGCTGGCGCTTCGCCGCCTACTTTTGTATCTGCGGCTTGCGCAGTGGATGCCTCGCTTGCAGCCTTAGCAACTGGCTCAACCTCTTCAGGGGTAGGCCACTTTTTACCCTGATTGACCTCAGCATTCATTGTGTCCGCTTTGGACTGCCCTACTTCTGAGTCATCATCATTTATCGGCATACATTCACTCCACGTTCAATAGTTTAGGCACACACCCCTCTCGGGACGCTCTGATCAAAGCTCATAGATGATCATATAGAGGCTGAAAGGATCTTTTTCAAGGGCCAGAACTGACCATATTAAGATTTTTCGTCACGCAGAACCGCACTCAATAACCTAGCGGTGATATCAACCGTCGAAATCACATGTTGATAATTCATTCGACTCGGGCCAATCACACCCAAAACACCCAACGTTCGATCTTCCAAAACATACGGCGCTGCAACAAAACTACAGCCATCAAACACTTCCACACCCGATTCTTGACCAATAAAAATTTTCACACCTTCAGTGAGCAAACATTGATCGAGGAGATGCAAAACAACATGTTTTTGAGTAAACGTTTCAAAAAGAGATTTTAACTGATCGATATTCGCCGTTTCAGCAAAACTAAAAAGATTAGTTTCACCTGCCATCACAAAATCATTATCAGACTTTGGCTCAAATGCCTTGTCAGCAACCTCGAGTGCAGCAGCCATATAAAATTCTAAATTTTTTCTATCATCATGCATTTTCTGCAGTAAATAACGACGTATTTCATCTAAATCAGAACCAGCATATTGTGCGATTAAATAATTAGCGGCTTGCTGCAATTCACTGGAAGAATATTCACGGTCAGTGTGAATAATTCGATTCTGCACTTCATGTTCATTAAAAACTAAAATAACCAACACGCGTTTTTTTTCAAGGGGTAAAAATTCTACGTGACGCAAAACATTGCGAGCACGTTTTGGCAAAGACACTACGCCTGCAAGATGCGTCAAGGATGATAATAAATTGGAAGCGGATTCGAATAAATCATGTTGAGAATTATCTGTACGTAACTGTTTTCGTAATTCATCCAAATCACGAACAGAAGAAACTTCGGCATTCAACAAACTATCGACATAAAATCGATACCCTTTTGCGGTTGGCATCCGCCCAGCGGAGGTGTGAGGAGAGCAAATATACCCCGCTTCTTCTAAGTCAGACATAATATTTCGTACACTCGCAGAACTCAGCGCAACCTGCCCTTCCTCAACTATTGTTTTTGAGCCTACGGGTTGACCGTCACGAATATATCGCTGGATAAGCATCGTTAAAATGTGCCGCGCCCGCTCGTTGATATCTGATTCCGCCATAAAACCTCTGCAAATGGGGAATCTTAACATTTTCATACTGAAATGGAAATGGCGTCGCGTCTTGTATTGTTATGGGAAGACAAATTGAAAACAATTAATGAACATATACTGATCGAAACACGTATTAACAACTCTGATCAGCAGTCATTTTAATAAATTAAACGAAATTAAATAGCGATTCTTAAAATATTTGCAAAGTCTTAATTATGCAGACATTTTTCGTAAAATCAAATATCGATTTTGCAAAAACTTTCATAACTCAAGACGCGACGCTATTTATAAAACTTGATTTTTTTTTTAAATTATGTTATTATTCAGCCGTAAATTGTAAATAAGGAAGGTTTAGTATGCAGGCTAATTTAAAAATATTCGCAGGTTTTTTATCAGGCAGATCTCCTATTCATCTTCAAATATCTGGGCATTTTCTGCAGCACCTTCTTTTTAGTTTAGTTTTTTCCGTTATGAGGATTTCATCATGAAAAATCTATAGAAGTGTTTTAATGGTTTTTGATTTAATCAAAGCGACCAGTTAATGCCTTCTGAATTTCCCTACCAGTATTAGCTGATCGCACAATGGGGAGATGAAAAGATGTCTAAACGTAAGAAGGGTAATATACATACCGACAAGCAAGCCGTAAAACCGGATTCCAGCCAACCACAGCGTACAAATGATAATGATACGCAGCATCCAGATCATTCAAATAAAGGAAATCATGTCAAAGGAGACGAAGCTAAGCTGACCTACAGAAATATTTCCAAATTATCAAATAGCAAAAATTTTCAGCATAATCCTGATAATGTAAAAGACTATTTTAAAACGGGCAATAAGATAGAACAGACCTTTGATGCGGCAAAAAATGTACCGGACAGCAAAAAAAATCCTATCACAGGCAAGCTTGGAGAGCTTGCCACCGAACAAAACCTCTATGCCCAAAGAGGCAATGCGCGTGTGAAAATTTATGATTCTAAAGTGGGAGGGAAAAAAGAGAATGGAATCGACATTGTGGCTCAAAAAGATAAGCACATTCCAACTATTGAATCTAAAGCAACTAGAACGGAGGCAACATTTAAATTAGCACAGACTAAAACCCAAGGTGAGCAAATGAGCCCGCAATGGATGCGAGAAAAAATTAGAGAAATGTGGTCTTCTCCAAAGACAGCTCCAACAGCAGCATTATTAAGTAGCCAACCTTATACTAAATATATTTCAATGACTGATGTTGATTACGGAGCTCAAACTGTCAGATTTGTCACAGATCCTAATCGTGTAAAACCATTACCTCACGATGTTGGCATCTGGGAATCTGCAAAAGCGGCAACTCATGGTGAAATGTTTGCTATGAGAACGCTAAATACTGTAGGAAAAGGAGCTTCTTATATCGCCATTACACTGGATGCTGCGCAGGTTGTAGGCCAAATACATCATGATATTAAAAAGAAAGACTGGTCTTTTAGCAGATCTTTCCGTTTAGTTATTGAAAAAGGTGCTGGAGTAGTAGGATCTATCACCGCAGTAGTTGCTCTTAACGCTGGCACTGACTTTGTGGGGTGCGCTGGTTCTTTTGTTGTGGGAGCTGCAGGATATGATATCGGACAAGATGTAGGCTCAGATTTTGCAGATACATTAGGATTATCGCCTCTCGATGATGATGAACGTGAAAAGGCTACACGCGATGGGATGAAGTTACTAGGAGGTGAAGCAGGCGTAGCATTCCTTAATGGTGTAGAAACTGTTGCCGGGACAATCTCCGGTGGCCTCTCTTCAGGATGTGAAGTATTAAATGATACTTTGCCGTTTGAGGTTTGCTCACCTGGGGCTCAAGCTACTTCGCTTCCCCAGTCACCTGCGCCAGAAGAAATAAATTCTGGGACAGATAATACTGAGCCTAATGCTTGCTCACCATCTATTTCTGATAATGTTAAATTAGCAAGTGATTCAGTTAGTAGACCTGATATTTCACTGCAATCAACTACAGCTAACTCGTCTGCTAAAGAAGTGGTGAATGCGTCTTATCCGTCAGATTCTGGTCGACTAACTTCTGAACCTGAAAAGGCTGCCCCTGAAAAACCGTTAGGCTTCCATGCACGCCGCCTTGAGATTATGAAATCTCACGCAGAAAACAGAAGTGCGGCGGAAAATTCACAAGCAACCTATCCTAAATGTGAAGCTCTAGCGAGTTCAAAAAATCAATCGGTGCTGACGGATTCAGAACATGAATCAACTTATCAATCACCAAGACCCTCACCATTTTGATTATAGTGGCGGGAAAGTATGGCGATTCTTTGCGGGAGGAGATCTTAATGTAGATCTCCTCCTGACGATGAAATATAAATTGCGAAACGAATTCGCTATTATTACGAAACATGATGAGTTGGCAATGATCGAACAAAGATCCTACAACGCACATAATCAATATTTTCGATAAATTTTCTGCTAAATTCAGCTTATTAAGAAAAAATTTATCATCAACAAAATAAATATCCTCATGCGGATATTTTTTTTGTAATTTAATATCGATTTTCGAAATCACCGGTATTTCATGCTCAACACCACCCACGTAATCACTTTAAATGTGCTATAATGAATAAATCTTATATCAACTGGAGATATGTATATGAAAAGCAAAGATGAGTTACTTAAAGACTTGAGCAGTATCATTATTGGTTATCTCAATAAAAATGTGAAATGGTCTCATTTCTCCGATACAAATGGTACAACAAGGGCTGCTATAGCACACCTATTCATTAATAGTAATGGAAATATTAACTCTGAAGAAATTCGCGAAAGAGTCATGAATGATATTGATCGAGACTTGACAGAAAGTGAAGAAAAGAAATTCTGTGAGATTCAAGAATCTTGGGGTGAGTGGCAATATATCAAGCCATTTATTCAAAGGTCCATTACTTAAAAAAAATAAAAAGTAAAGGAAAAATCTTGACAAGAAAAGGTAACGCTTAACAGAAATAAGTTATCGTTAAAATTGGATTTACGCACCAACTCTAAACCAACTCTCTATAGTTAACCAACACGCTAATTATTGTAGGTCAGCATTTAACATCTTAAATACAAATTCTAAAAAAATAATTTAAAATATTGAATCGAATAAAAAAAACAGATATATTCAATGGTATCGCGTGTTCGATAGTTATATCATGTATTTAATTGTCTACTACATTATGAGGTCACTATGTCGACGGAAGACAACCAATTTAATTTTTTCTCAAAGGACATGTCAACTAATGACAATATGCAAATAGAAGTTTTTTATAGAAAAGTTGCAGAAGGTTACAATGAGATCATATTAAATACAGCCATGATGCTATTTAATTGGGTAATGGGATTAAACACTTTAGCAATAGGATTAACGACAGCCGTTATGGGTAATTGCGTTGCAACTCAACCGCTATCTTTTAATGCAAAATGGGTCTTTATATCTCTCATTGCAGTTTACGCTATTGGCGCATCATTGGCATATTCTTCAGGTCACTTGGAGAAAAAGCGTTTTCTTCAGAGAGGAGAAATTCTTGAAAAAAGATTTGATGAGTTTCAAGATAACAAAATAACTGCTAAAACTTTTATAGCTCATTATCATGAGAAGATATCTCTAGATAAAGCAGTCCCTATTCTTGAGTATTCAAGTCTTGGGTGTGTTATTATCGGATTCATTGCTTCCGTATTTATTTTATTATTTTTCATGTGATGACATGGAAAAAGATCAACACCCATAACAATAAAATTTATATCAATATATTAACTTAATTAAGATACAGATGCCCTATACTACTATTTCTGATTTGAGGAAAGAATATAATAAGGGGGCTCATTATTGATAGACTAAATAGCCATTAAAACATTAGAGATTCAAGTATTGACTGAAAATTATCTTTTCGTCCAGCACTCCCAAAGATTTTCTAAGTTCTGAGTCGGTTTTTGCAATTATTAAGAGTGAAATGACAACCGCCTTACTCTCGCTTTCTTTAAAGACGTAAGTTTTGTAAAAAATTTATAGCTTTCAATACTTCGATATCTCCCTTACGGCGCTCAAGCTTCAGATTTTTTACGATCTGAATCGCAGGCAAGTTGTATTTTTTATGAAAATAGAAAAGAGATTTATCAATATCAGTATCACTTAATTTAGTTTCTACAAGCTGAATTACTTTATCATCTCTAGTCAGCGCAAAATCAATTTCCTGGCATTCACGTGTACGTAAATAATGCAGTCGATATTTTTCTGCGTCATAATCAATCTTGCAATAAATATGCTTAAGCAAGCATATGGCGACAAAATTTTCGAATTTCACGCCCTCGTCACCTTCTACAAGGCCCGTATCAAAAAAATAGATCTTTGGTTCTTTGACAAGGCTTCTGGCAATATTATTTGAATACGGGGTGACACGAAATACAATGTACAACGCTTCAAGAATTTGAATATATCTTTTAACTGTGTTGGGCGATATGCCAACATCATTTGCAATAGAGGTATAAGAAATCGGTGAACCTACACGTCGTTTTAAAAAATCAAAAACAAGCTGCATAGCGCGCATGTTACTAATCTCGTCAAAATCAAGTACGTCACCCCGTATTAAACTATCGACATATTGTTGACGCCAACGCTGTGCATCTAGGGGTGTTTCTGCCAAAAACGGCTCGGGAAAATTGCCCCACTCTAAAAAACGATCAATATCAAATGGGTAATGTGTTTGTTTGAGCTCTGCTGGTGAGAGTGGCATTAAATGATGCAAAAAGTAGCGGCCTGCAAGAGAATCACCTGCTTGATGATAAATATCGAGCCGCGCGCTTCCAGTGACAAGTATCTTCAATTCAATAGGCTTGGTGTCATAAACCCCTTTAAGATAATTTTTCCAGCCAGGCATTTTATGTATTTCATCGAGCACTAATAATGACGTCTTAGCAAGCCACGATTCAGATTGAATGATTTCTCGATCTGCTCCATGGTCATAATTGAGATACACTGAATCTTCGACTTCATCCGCAATATTTTTTGCTAACCAAGTTTTTCCCGATTGTCGTGGCCCTGCCAGAAGCACCATTTTACGCCCTAGGTCTTTAATGATTGCACTTTTTTGAATCCTGTCCATCTGACAATTATGCAGCATAATGCGAAATTGTCAAGACTTTTCCGCAATGGATTGCGAAATTGTCGGAAAGCTGACAAAATTCAAGGTGGAATAAGCTTGGCTTCTCTGGAAACACTTAGTTTTGCACTGAGGTCAGACGGCCTATCAGTAAGATGCACACCCCTCCTCCCGTCAACCAAAGCATGTCACTTGAATAAGTTAGCACATGTTCCATACTGAAACTGATCTTTCTTTAACCTAGGCAATTATTATAAGTGCTCACTTTAATTTTAAGGTAGATTTATAGACTTCAGAATAATGTGTGTCTCGCCATATCTTGCAAACTAATGGTACCACGTACTTAAATTCATTATGATATAAATAACTGAAGATTTTACTCAGGATGATTCTAGGAAGTTTTGCGTTGATGCCGCCAAAAAAAGAGTGCAGAGAGTTTTGTGATAGATGAGTATACTTAGGTACCAAAAGATTTGTTTTCTTTATAGTTTCTAAATCATTGAGAATATATTCAATTGATTTTATCAGTTCGATTAAGATGTCATTTAAATTTTTTCCCAATGATTCCCTTACATAATCACCATGAACTATATCATTTCGAGCTTTTTTGATCACTAAATAATTTTTACGCAACATAGGTGCAATTGATAGATCAACAGACTTAATAATGCTTTTAAGTAAAGATAGGCCGCGAGTTAGGTGAAATTCAGCTGCACGCTTAAAAGCAGGGTCGTGATCGACGATTTCAGGTAATACTTTGCCTGGTTGGTCATTATATGCCTGACGAATTGTTTTATCAGAGCTTTTAAACATTCGCTCTCTTGAATCTCTCTCTCGGGGGTCTTCTACTACAGTATCGTTGTATAAGGCTTCGATACGCTTTAAAGGCATCGCAATCGGTTTTCCAGTACGTTTTGCTTCCAGAGCAGTTTCTTGATAAATACGTTCACGCTTCATCAAAAACCGCTGATATGTTGGGTTGATTGCTCTTTCGAAGTCTAGTTGAGCGTTTACCGTTGAAAAAATACCTTGTACGATAGATTCTGTAAATTTTTGGTCGTAAATTCTTTGACGAGCAAAAGATTGTATGACCCTTAATTGCTGAATGGCTATTTCAATTTTTTGTAATTTTGATATTCTGCGAGGCTCTCGGGGTGATTGGAACATCTGCTGGAGTTTAACTGCTGCAGGTATTTTTGCAGAAATCGGCTTTAAAAGCGTAGATATTCGAACGAACTCTTTAATATCGCTTGAACAAGTGCTTTTAATAATATTCAAATCGTCACAGTAGGTTTTATGATCTGGGTAGGATATTTCTTTGCTTAGAATTTTCAACCATCTAATGCTCAATAGGGGATTTTTATCTAGTATTTGCCGAAACACACTCAAATCTTCAGAGGGCATGACGCGTAACCAATTTAGATTTAGTCTGCCTAATAGATTGTTATGTATTATTTCATAAATATCGACAATCTGAACACTAAAACAATCAAACATTACATTAACTACTAGATTTTTACTTTTAGCTTCCTTTAAGCAGCTACATAAATTGATATATTCATCGACCGTAGGTAAAACTGTTGCTTTTGTCAGCAGCATGCTCCATCGTGACTCGTCGCTCAAGAATAGTGCGCATTGCCTGAAAACTTTATATTGCCGTGGATAAAGAATATTAGAACCCTTATTATTCAAATCTACTATTTTATCTAGGATTATACAGCAGGCGTTGTACTCTTCTTGTTTATCTCCGTAGTTTACCGAGGGAAGTAGTCTTCTTAAGAATGCTTTATCGTTATTGGATATTTCTTTCTCCCTATTAATATTGAGAATCTCTTTTAATTTTTCTTTAATTCGCTCAATAGGCCGGTCATTTAGTAGACTAATGTCAAGATGAATATTTAAATACTCGATATCGTCAAGTCTGTTTGAAATGATATTTTCGCACTTACATCGTATATCTTTATTAAGATCATCGGGTTTTTTCAGAGTAGCTTTTAGTTGACCAAGTTTTTTTGTGTCTTCAGGTAGTTTGTCACTACCTTGAAGGATGTTTCGCCATATATCTTTCAAATTAGGCTGAGCATCATCTTTTATATTTCTTAAAAAGAGTTGTTTTTCGTCCTCCGTGAATGAATACCTTTCAGTTTCTTGCTCAGCAGCATATTGAGCAAGGTATCGATTATAAAAGCTCTGAGAAGGATTTTTGTACTCTCTTTCAATCACGGCAGTAATAGCATTGCCCAGCTCTGAAAGCTCTGATTGAAGGTTATTCAGTGTAATGTCGTCACTTAGTTTTGCCTGAATTAATAATCGATAGATATGTTCGTTGTCATTTTCTTCAGGATGCTGAAGACAATCACGAATGACTTGGTATGTTTCCCACGATAAAGCTGGATAAAAATCACGAAATTTGTTGCATAACCTACGGTGCGACATATATTCGCCAATCAGAACCAAGCACTGAAGAAAAGCTGATTGAGACTCAGGTGATGATAAATCTGGGATGCACTGAGCTTCTTTAATAAATAGAAGTATTTTTTGGAGCGAATAGTAGCTATTTACAGTGATGCAAAAAAAATGAATATGTACGATATTGGCTTTCAATTGATGCTGCTTGATTGACTCACGTAATTCATTTGCTTTTACTGAGACATCCTCATCTTGCTGAATGCCCGCGTCGATGACTTTTTGCAATATTAGGATGTCTTGCAAGAGCGCGGGGTGCGCTAAAAATGTCGGGTGAAGAGGAGCATCACTATTCGCTGCTTGAATCCTGGATTCAGTGTCATAAATTTGTTGCAAAACAGATCGAATTTGCCCCGTGATTTCATCAATCATTTTTGGCTGCAGCATTTGTTGTAATACAAAATGGGGGGTGCCTCCATTGTGATTCTCATGAGCAAAGGTTAAAAACGCTAATATATCAAATAATGGCCACCCTGCATCGTGTATTATTTCTTTATTTCTATTTTTTACAGATTCGGAAAATTTATACATTAGCATAACAACAATAGAAATTAAGTCGGCGCCAACTCTATAATGCAATTTAATATTTTCTGAATAAAGAGCCATTAAGTCAACAATTGCTAAAGCTGCTCTAAAGTAGTCTAAATCGCCGCGTTGGGATTCATTGAGCTGGCGTTTGATGACTGCTATTTTTTCGTAAATGTTCTTAATAAATAGATGTATCTCGGCTGTCAATTTTATAACCTTAGGTTGAACATGATGGTCTTCGACAGTATAAATCATTGTGTAGCTTGGATTTCCTTTAAATGTACTCAAGGGAGTATCCTGCGGAAATTCATCAGGTAACTGTGCCTTTCTCATTAACCCCTCCTTTTCTCCACGAATAAACTAATATCGGTAATTTTTAGTCCTTTGCAAAAAGGTGTCAGCCTTACTTGATAGTAGAACTGATAATTTGAGGTAAAGACCTAAAGATGGTCTATAAATCAAGTTACGTAAACAACTACATTCGCTTGTATAACAATGATCGATGCATTCGTCAATACACAATTTCATTAACACTTTTGTTACTTGATCCTTCGCGCTAATAGTTCATGGAAACATTGTTTCAATTCCAATAATCGGAGCCGCTTAAACATTTCGACCGTGTTTATTGTCATTTTTTCTTGAATTTCAGCTGAGCCTTACCATGAATCTAAGTTCACTGAGTTAACCCTAAGCCAATACCATTATCACCCTTTAAAAAAGATCCATCTGTATTATGAGCCCGATTAAAACGTTGGGTATATAGACCATCGATGTGATGCATTGCTTTATTAAAATTAGGTATTGGTGTGTTTAGAAATAAATGGTAATCATCCCTAACTAGGTAATAGACGTGAATTTGCATGTAATATTTTTCAAAAAAGCCCCTCAGTAAGTACTAACCCAATTCTCTAATTTAAGATGAGGTATTCTTGAAAATTCATTCATGTTATTTGTTACTAACGTTACATTCAATGATAAGGTGTGAGCAGCAATCCAAAGGTCATTGTTGCCAATTATTTTTCCTTTTGTTTCTAGTGTCTCGCGAATTTTTCCATAGATTTTCCCTGTATCCGTTGAGATAGGGAGAGGTGGAATTAAGCCAGCTAATTCTTCGAGTATATGTAGCGTTTTTTTGGGATGCTGACTTTTTTGAGCACCAAAAATAAGCTCCCCATACGTTATGGTGGACATCCCAACTTCTCCTATAGAGAGTTGTTCAAATCGACTCAGAACAGTAGCCGGTGTCTTTTTAGCAATATAAATGCAAATATTAGTATCAAGGAGGTAACGCAAAGCCATTTTTAAAACTCTCTTTCTTGAGGAGGGATGTCTACTCTGCCTTCTTCGTAAAAATCCTTTGGCAACTGGGTCAGCAATGTAAATGCGTCCTTTAAGTTATGGCGTATTTCGCGAATAACCACCTCATTTCCGCGTTTAAAAATTTCGACCTCTTTATCACAGAAGCCAAAATTCTTAGGAAGCCGCACAGCCCAGGAGTTGCCTGATTTAAAAACCTTAGTATGTTGCATAGGTTAGCTCCACATTGTATATACCTTAAGTATATACAGCAGACTAGGGTATGTCAACTAAAAAGCACCGAGTATTTACGGCATCTGTATATAGAGCTAAACTTACCTGCGGAACAACACTCTGTTACAAGGGAACACTAGGCATCAAAATGACAACGCAACAGCCCTTCAAGCGTATCGCCCTCATCGGCAGACAACGGATCGAAGGCATTAGTGAAACACTCGAAACAATCATTTGTTTTCTAGAAAAACAGGGCTACGCTGTGGTGTTAGAAAGTTTAACGGCCGCACTATTGCCAGATAGCACCCTACCAAATGTACATAAAGAACAGCTTAATAAAGTCGCGGATTTAATAATGGTTGTGGGTGGTGATGGAAGCTTATTAGGTGCCGCAAGAATAGGCGCCGATCAAAATTTACCGGTGCTAGGTATCAATCGAGGTACTTTGGGTTTCTTAACAGATATTGCACCCGATGACCTAAATCAGATTCTTGAAGTACTTTCTGGCCAATACATTTCAGAAGATCGATTTCTACTTCAAGCTAAAGTACAACACGATAGCCAACACGAAGGCGCCATGATAGCTGTCAATGATTTTGTGTTGCTACCCGGCGATAAAGCACAAATGATTACATTTGATTTATACATCAATGATTATTTCGCCTACAACTTGCGTGCCGATGGTTTGATTGTTGCTACACCAACAGGATCTACGGCATACGCATTATCCGGAGGCGGACCCATATTACATCCTAGTTTAGATGCCATCGTACTCGTACCACTCTGTCCACACACACTCAGTAGTAGGCCGATTGTTGTGAAAAGTGATAGCAATGTTCGAATTCATATCAGTGATAGCAATTATACTATTCCTCAAATCAGTCACGATGGACAACGACGCATTCCTGTTCCTATAGGTGCAGATATTACTGTCACTAGGCACTCAAATACGTTCACACTAATTCATCCAATGAATTACAATTATTTTTACACCTTAAGCACAAAACTACATTGGAAAGGCTAATGTTAAATCATATCGACATTAAAAATTTTGTACTGATTGATCATCTCTCCTTGGATTTACATTCAGGTCTGACCACAATTACCGGAGAAACGGGCGCTGGAAAGTCGATTATTCTCGATGCGATCGAACTCGCTTTAGGTCAACGTGCTGAAAATATGATCGTACGTCAAGGCGCTGAGCAATGTGAAATTACACTACTATTTTCTGTCAATAAAAATTCACCTGCGTTTGAGTGGTTAAATTCGCATGACTTAACAAGTGATGAGGAATGTATAATTCGTCGTGTCATTACGAGTGATGGCCGATCACGCGCCAGTATCAACACTGTGAATTGCCCTTTACAACAAATTAAAGAGCTTGCTAATTTATTGATCAACATTCACGGACAACATCAACACCAAGCTTTACTTAAGCGCCAATATCAACGACAACTCGTCGATAATTACGCGAATCACCCTGCTCTGCTTGATCAAGTCTCAACATTTTACCATGCATGGCGGAAAACCTACGACGAACTAAAAAGTATTCGGGACAATCAACAAGATCACACTTCCGAAATTACTTTACTCAATGAGCACATTGCTGAATTAGAAGACTGTGATTTAAAAGCAGATACTTACGAATTATTAGATCTGGAGCAACGTCAGCTAGCTGCCGTAGATTCGCAGTTAATACATCTAAATCAAGCACATCAATTACTGAGCCAACATGATGAAGAAAATTTACTCGATAAATTGTATATCATCGAACATGCATTGCAGGAACAAAAAAAATTACTGCCTCAACTCGATAATTTATTAGGAATGCTAAACAATGCCTCTATGCTATTGCACGAAACGAATTCTGAGTTAGAGCGTTTATTAGCTTCATTAGAACCAGATCCACAAAGACTCTCTCAAGTCGAAAAATCCTTAGAAAAAATTCATCATCTTGCTCGAAAACATCGTATTAAACCTAATGAATTACACACCTTACAAAATACTTTGCAAGCACGCCTTCATTCATTAATACATACAGAAGAGCGGATTGCAGAACTCACAGCACAATTGGAAACACTTAATACTAATTATCAGCGTGCTGCCCAAAAATTAAGCGAAAGTCGTATTAAAGCAGCAGTTAAACTCAGCAAAGTCATTACCACACAAATGCAAGAATTAAGCTTAGGCGGTGGAACATTCAAAATTGAAATTCACGCTGACCAAAATAGCCAACCTCGCGTAGAAGGTCTTGATGATATCGAGTTTTCAGTCTGTACCAATCCAAGCCAACCACTGAGTCCATTATCAAAAGTCGCTTCGGGCGGTGAACTGTCGAGGATCAGTTTAGCAATTCATGTTGCGACCGGACAAAAAATGACTATTCCTACGCAGATTTTTGATGAAGTCGATGTAGGCATTGGAGGCCCAACCGCCTCAATTGTTGGTAAACTACTTCGTCAACTCGGAACTCAATCACAAATTTTATGCATCACTCACTTAGCACAAGTTGCTGCAAACGGGCATAATCACTTATACGTAAGTAAAAGTAGTGATAAAAAATCCGCCACAACGAATATCACTCCTTTAAATCGCGAAGAAAGAGCAAAAGAACTTGCCAGGATGTTGGGGGATTTAACAGTTACTTCGAATGCTATTGCACACGCAGAAAATTTATTAACGAATGCAGAAACTATTTAGACTTCTCTCTACACTTTTTGCAGACTCCGTAAATCACTAATTCATGATCCGTCATTAAAAAGCCAGATTTCTCAGCAATTTCAGATTGTTTTTTTTCTATACCTTCGTCAACAAACTCAACAACGAAATCACATTCTACACAAACAAGATGGTCGTGATGCTCACCCTGATCTAATTCAAATACTGCATGATCACTTTCAAAATTATGCCGTTGAACTAATCCTGCGGCTTCAAATTGTGTCAACACTCTATAAACGGTTGCCAACCCCACATCCTCACCACTTTCTAATAAGGATTTATAAACCTCTTCAGCACTCATGTGGCGACGTTCTGCATTTTGCAAAATCTCTAAAATCCTAATGCGAGGGACAGTTACTTTCAATCCTGCATTCTGCAGCTCATGCTTTTTTTTCGGCGCTTCCACACAGCATCTCCCGGTTAAGAATTTTACTCCAGTTGAAAAATCATCATCGACTGGTATGCTACTCACTTTGTTGGTAGAATACAATCCAGTGAAATTACCATTGTTAATGAGGATAAAGAGCAATGCAAACATTAAGGAAACTGACATATTCAATAGCCGCTTTGGCTTTATCAGTGTGCATAACAAGCTGTGATCATATCCCTATTGGATATGACGTCCCGGTTGACCAAGGAAATATTATACATCCAGACAGTGTTAGCCAACTCAGATTAGGCATGACTCGTGATCAAGTAAACGACATCATGGGTGAGCCTGTCGTAGTCAATACTTTTGACACTCGCTGCTGGCATTATGTTTACACCAGTTCCAGTCGCAAAAAACACTTCGAAAAGAAAAATCTTACTCTCGTTTTTGAACACGATAGACTTGTCAAAATTGTGCACTAAATCATACTAATTTATTTTTTAGATTTTTCTTATGCGCACGCAATCGTCTCGCGACTTTTGGGTCAATAGTGAGTGGACGATAAATTTCAACTCGATCACCTTCATTGATGGTTGTATCGAGTATGCATTTTTGACCAAAAATTCCCACTACAAGTTTATCTAATTTAAGCTCAGAAAAATGCTCTAAAATTTTTGACTTTTCGATAACGTATCGTACTGTGCTATTGTCTGGCACGGCTACTGATACTAGAAATTGTTCTTGAGGATTTACATAACAAATCTCAACCTGAATCAAATCAGACATAGATTTCTTCTGCACGTTTTGTGAATGCATCTACTAAGGAATTCGCAACTTGATGAAAAAACGGACCAAAAGCCAAACTCAGCAATTTGTTTGAAAATTCAAATTCCAAATCCAATACTACGACACATCCACCATTTTCATTGTGATCAAATCGCCAAAACCCTTCTAAATGTTTAAACGGTCCATCAACCAATCGCAGCTCAATCATTTTATCTTTTTGCAAGCGATTACAAGTAGTAAAAGATTTCTCAAAACCCCCACCTGAAAAATGAAGTTTCGCTCTGATCTCATCTTCAGTTTCACTCAATAATTCACTGCGCTGACACCACGGAACAAATTCCGGATATCGTTTAATATCGTTCACCAAGGCATACATTTGCGCGGGCGTAAAAGGCACAACTTTGGATTTTTTAACATCTGGCATATTTCTCGCACCATCTCTACTGTGGAGTGTTATTGTACCGTAATTATTGATACAATAACACTTTTAGACCGTGCCAGAGCACTTTGAAATGACCAAAAAAGCGAAACAGCCCGACAATAGCATTGCGCTCAATAGAAAAGCCTTACATGACTACTTTATTGAAGAGCATTACGAAGCAGGCATTGCACTCGAAGGCTGGGAAGTTAAAAGCCTCCGAGCGGGCCGCTCTCAGCTCAAAGAAAGCTACGTCCTTCTTAAAAACGGCGAAGCCTTCATCGTAGGTATGCATATCAGCCCTTTGCTCAGCGCTTCCACGCATGTGAACCCAGACCCAACGCGCACCCGAAAGCTCCTTCTACACCGATCAGAGCTCAATAAATTGATTGGAGCTGTTGAACGCAAAGGCTACACAGCCGTTCCACTCTCTATGTATTGGGTTAAGCAACGCGTCAAAATCAAAATTGCTCTAGCCCATGGTAAAAAACAACACGATAAACGACAAACTGAGAAAGAGCGCGACTGGGCCCGAGAAAAACAACAAGCCATGCGACAGAAAAATCGTTAAAACTTATCAAACTATCAACGTGGGAGGTAGACAATGGTTACACAAGAAGCTCTAAAACCTGAAGAATCAGAACTCGGCAAGAAATCTTCTTACGATACGACTTACGATCCCAGCAAATTATTCCCTATCCCGAGAAAAAGAAATCGCGATTCTATAGGAATCAGTTCTGATCAGTTGCCATTTTACGGATTCGATTTTTGGAATCATTATGAAGTATCCTGGTTAAACGATAAAGGAAAACCCGTTGTTGCATTAGCTGAAATTATTTACGACTGTAGTTCAAAAAATATTATCGAATCAAAATCAATGAAATTATATTTCAACTCCTTTAACAATACACCTTTCAAAGATACTGAAACAGTTGAAAAGACAATAAAAAACGATATTGAATCGCGAATTGATGGGGGCTCTGTTACTGTTCGCATTCACCCTATTTCAAAGCACACCGAAAAAATGGAAGGCATTTGGCTAGACGAGCTCGACGTTGAATGCTCCGTTTACCATAACGATCCTTCTTATTTAAAAACGGAAGAAATAGAGGTTGAAGAAACGCTGTGTTCTGATTTGTTGAAATCAAATTGTTTAGTCACTAATCAACCCGATTGGTGCAGCATTCAAATTAAATATCGAGGAAAAAAAATAAATCATGAAGATTTGCTTCGCTATATTGTTTCTTTTAGAAACGATAACGAATTTCATGAACAGTGCATCGAGAAAATATTCACTCAAATTATGGAAAATTGCAAACCTAATGAGCTGACGGTTTATGGTCGCTCTACTCGACGCGGTGGTTTGGATATTAATTCAATTCGTTCAACAATAAAAATCGATCCTGAATTGATTAGCAATACCAAATTGAGCAGACAATAACCCGTAAATTTCAAGCTAAGGATAGCGTTATGAATATACTCGTTACTGGAGCTTCAGGTTTTATCGCAGCTCAAATAGTATCTGCACTCATCACAGCAGAACATCATGTCACTTGCTGTGTTCGTAATACCCCCTACGCTCAAAGAATATTTCCGAATTCAACAATAATGTCGTGTGATTTTATCAACGATACATCACCCCAGCAGTGGATTCCCAGACTTCAAAACATTGACATTGTCATTAATTGTGTGGGCATTCTTTATCATCCCAATAAAAAAATAATTTGGGCGATTCACAACGACACACCTCGAGCGTTGTTTGACGCTTGTGTGCAAGTTGGCATAAAAAAAATAATTCATATATCTGCTCTTGCAGTAGACAAATCAACTGTAGAGTATGCAAAAAGCAAGAAAGCAACTGACGATTACTTGCTGACCCTGCCCATTAAATCAGTGATATTGCGGCCTTCCTTTGTTTATGGCAGGGGTTCGTATGGTGGCAGCTCTTTATTTAGAGGACTTTCTGGCCTACCTTGGTTTATACCTGTTCCAGGAAATGGGCAACAAGAATTTCAACCCATTCACAGCGAGGACCTTGCAAAGGCGGTAATGCGATTGATTGAAATCCCACTAAGTGAAAGTATTATTTTAAATGCCGTTGGCCCAAATCGAGTACCACTAAAAGAAGTCCTCACTACTCTGCGCAGTTGGTTAGGATTTTCAAAAGCCAAATTGCTTTTTATTCCATTTTCAATCATTCGTAGCGCTTCACGGCTTGGTGATTTAATTCCGTATTCTTCAATGAACTCATCATCAATAAAAATGCTCGCACAAAACAATATTTCAACCGAGGAAGACACTCAAGAATTTCATCAAAAAATTGGTTTTTTACCTAGAGATTTTTATACAGGCGTTTTCAGCCAACCTAGCACAGTACAAGATCATTGGCATGCTCGATTATTTTTTCTCAAACCATCGTTGCAATTTAGTATTGGATTTTTGTGGATATTCACCGCGCTTTGCAGCGCATTCTTCTACCCTAAAGCGAATTCTTATCATTTATTAAGTCAAGTCGGGATCCCCAAACAATGGCAATCATTATTTCTCTATGGTGCTAGTTTAATCGACGGTTTACTTGGCATTTCGATGCTATTTTGGTTTCAGCTTAAAAAAGTCTGTGTGTTACAAATAAGTCTGGTCATTTTTTACACGCTAATCATCTCATTCATGTTACCTCACCTTTGGCTCGAATCTTTTGCACCCATTGTTAAAAACATTCCGTTAATCATTGCTACACTCGTGTTTCTTGCTATGGAGTCTGATCGATAATGCTTTACCTTTGGCTTAAATTT
>JAIEPX010000005.1 GCA_019748175.1 Gammaproteobacteria bacterium | reverse complement strand
GAGACTACAATGGAATCAGCAAGAGAAGTTCCTTTATTTTCTCAACTCAGTACAGTCAGTATTAAAAACTATAATGATAAAATCGTTGTGAATCTGCTGCCCACCTTAGAGCAAGTTTTAGAAACGGCGAGTGCTTATGTATCCCCTAATACTATAATAGATAGTGCGGTTGGCGTGGCTTCTGGAATAAATGAATTATCCAGCGCTGTCCATTTATCTTACTCCAATGCGCAGACGCAAAACGCCGGACGTACATTGACTATAAAAGAGCCCCCTCTGGAAATAATCATTGAGCAACCACTGGATGAAAGCTCACTCGTTAATTTATCAAGACTTTTGGGTGAACACACACCCGCCTCCATGTCTCAAGAAGAAACCGCATCGCTTATTGCGCTTTTGGAAAAAAACCAAGTGGATCACTTAAAAATTAAATCAACCGGTGTTCGCTTTGTCTTTCGTATTCTCGAACAAACCTTCAGGCCATTATATCGATTACCGCCTCAATTTGAGCATTTTACCGGACGCCAAGAAGAATTAACAATGCTTCGGGAAGGACGTGATTCGGTTAAAGTCATCGCTCCTCGTGAAAATCTGCCCCCCGAAGAAAAACACGATAAAAGATTTTCACAGATTGCCGGAACTGGCGGAATCGGAAAATCACAATTAGCTAATTACTACGCGCGATTACAATTTAGAGAAAAAAATTATGACTGGATCATTTGGATGGTGGGCGGCGAAGATGATCAACGAGCGCACAATAATTTATCGTCTCAATTTGCTGATTTGGGACTTGCGCTTGGGTTAGATGTTAAACAATTGAAAGATGAAGTCTTACATAAATTAATTTATCAAAGGCTCGCAGCAAAAGGACGAGGTTTGGTGGTGATTGATGATGCGCCCAATTACAACGTAGTAAAATCCTTTTTACCCGAACGGTTTGACCATCGTGAGATTGATGTACTCATCACCACACGCAATAGCCATACATTCGATTCTGTGCTTACCAAGATATTATTAGATGTATTTACACTGGGCGATGCGAAGCAGTACATTCACCGACTTCTCAAAGAAACGGTCACCGAAGCTGATGCTGAAGTTTTGGCCATCACATTAGATCGCTATCCTTTGGCTTTAACCCAAGCGTTGGCTTATATTCTCAATAATCACTGTACCATAGCGGAATATTGTCAGCGTTATACCACTTTACGTGTCGCACAAAAGAAATATTTAGAAACGCCTGTTTATGAAGATGATCCTTACCAACTCGAGCATCAAAAACGACAAAGAAAATTTGAAGCCACCATGAAAGCGGTGGTGGAATTGTCCATGGAACAAGTCAGAACCATCTGTCAAACAGAAGAGGCTTTTGGGAGAGCAAAGACGGTATTATTGGCGGCTACTTACCTGGCACCCGAAGCGGCTATTCCTAAAGGATTATTGGGAGCATGGATACCAAAATATGAAGGCGAAATTGAGATTAATGATGCCTTAAATGTACTTCGCGCACTCTCCTTACTAGAAGAGGATAGCCAACTGGCAGCGTATCGTATGCACCAGGTGGTGCAGGATACGTTGAAGCTCGAGGAAACTCCGACAGCTACACAGATGAAGCTATTACAATGGGTTAAAAATTTCGAAAGGCACTTAGAATCATCTGGTACGTATTTCAGAACACTTGATGAACAAAAATATAAACTACTTGAAGCTCATATGATCGTGTTGGCTCAGCATTTGAGTCGACAACCGCGCGAAGATGAATTTCTTGAAGGAGAAGTATTTATGCTTATGGCTGCAGGAAATGCTTTTGGTCTCCAAGGAAAAGGGGAAACTGCAAAATATTATTTTGAAACCGCGCTGAAATGCCATTGTCAAATCTCAACACGAAGTACAAAAAAGCAAAATGAAGGCTTTTGCCTAATGAGTTTAGGGGCAGCTACACTTACCTGTGGCGATCCAAAGGGGGCGAAAAAACATATTGAAGAGGCTCTCTCAATCCTCCATCTCACTTTGCGTGAAGAAGAGCATGGGGTATTTGCGCAGGGCCTGATGAATTTAGGCTTGGCCACCTTGTCCTGCGGTGACCCCCGGGGTGCGAAAAGACTTTTGGAAGAGGCCCTGCCAATCCTTCGAGCAGCCTTGGGTGAAACTCATGCGGACGTGGGACTGTGTCAGATGAATTTAGGATCGGCCACCCTGTCCTGTGGTGATCCGCGGGGTGCGAAAGGACTTTTGGAAGCAGCCCTACCGATCCTTCAAGCGGCTTCGGGTAAAGATCATGCAAATGTGGGACGGTGTCAGATAAATTTAGGATCGGCCACCCTGTCCTGTGGTGATCCGCGGGGCGCGAAAGCACATTTGGAAGCGGCCCTACCAATTCTCCGAGCAGCTTTGGGTGAAGCTCATGCGGACCTGGGAGGGTGTCAGGCGAATTTAGGATTGGCAACTCTGTCCTGCGGTGATCCTCAGGCTGCAAAAGGAGATCTGGAAGCGGCCCTGCCAATCCTTCGAGCAGCCTTGGGTGAAGCTCATGCGGACGTGGGATTGTGTCAAATGAATTTAGGGTTTGCCACCCTGTCCTGCGGTGATCCGCGGGATGCGAAAACGCATTTGGAAGCGGCCCTGCCAATCCTTCGAGCGGCCTTGGGTGAAGCTCATGCGGACCTGGGACGGTGTCAGGCGAATTTAGGATCAGCTACTCTGTCCTGCGGTGATCCACGGGGCGCGAAAGCACATTTGCAAGCGGCCCTGCCAATCCTTCGAGCGGCCTTGGGTGAAGCTCATGCGGACGCGGGACGGTGTCAGATGAATTTAGGCTGGGCCACCCAGTCCTGCGGTGATCCTCAGGCTGCGAAAGCACATTTGCAAGCGGCCCTGCCAATCCTTCGAGCGGCCTTGGGTGAAGCTCATGCGGACGTAGGACTGTGTCAGGTGAACTTAGGATCGGCCACCCTGTCCTGTGGTGATCCGCGGGGTGCGAAAGCACATTTGGAAGCAGCCCTGCCAATCCTTCGAGCAGCCTTGGGTGAACCTCATGCGGACGTGGGACTGTGTCAGATGAATTTAGGATCGGCCACCCTGTCCTGTGGTGATCCGCGGGGTGCGAAAGCACATTTGGAAGCGGCCCTGCCAATCCTTCGAGCGGCCTTGGGTGAGGGTCATGCGAACGTGGGGCTGTGTCAGATGAGTTTAGGAATGGCCATTTTGCTTTGTGATGATCCTAAGGGTACGGGACATTTGGAAACCGCGCTGCCAATCCTTCGAGCAACTTTGGGTGAAGGTCATGCGAACGTGGGATTGTGTCAGATGAATTTAGGGATGGCCATTTTGTCCTCTGGCGATTCTGATAACGCAAAGACATACTTGGAAAAAGCCTTACAGATCTTCAGAGATTTCTTTGGTGATGACCATGAATATGTCAAAAAGTGCCAATCATTGTTAGCTGAAGCTTATCAGGACTCTCGTAAGCATATTCAGCCGGTAGCGAATAAGGATCAAGGCAGACTATTACTGAATAATTGGAATACCGAGGATCCCCCACAAGCCATTCGTCGCGCCGCCACCCATGGCACATCGCATGAGTTATCCAGTCTTCTTCAACAATTTCCTGCTTACATTAACGGGCGAGATTCCAATCCACAAAAAGGTTATACGGCACTGCATTGGGCCGTGTTGAAAAGGCGAGCTGATAATATCGCGGTATTATTGGAACTGGGCGCGCGGGTGGATATTCAAGATAATCAAGGTCGAACGATCATTGATTGTGCGCTTGAGGATCACCATCCACCCATCATTGACCTGTTTAAGCGAGCATTACTCCGTCGGTATAAAGACAATTATATGGGTGAATCTCAGCTCGATATAATAGTGCGTTTGTGTGCACAGAATAATGATACAGAAGGGTTAAAATTATTAATCCATTTAAAAGTCCCTCTAGATCACGCTGATACGAACACTGGACAAACTGCATTGCATTTAGCCGTGATAAATGGAGATGAAAATTTCATTAGGCTTTTGCTTGAAGCTGGGGCTGATCGATCTCTCGAAGACTTTATGGGTAATACAGCTTTATCCCTAGCTGAAGAAAAGAATGAATTGTTAATGGATAAAATTGCTGATGATGTATTAGCGGCTCTTTCAGATGATGGTTTGGAAGATACCTCGGCTTGCAGCCTATGAGTTAACTCAACAAAATCAATGACTCGATCCTATTGAACTAAAAGAAAAACTACAGGGACTACAAAACGAATTATGGATAATAGAACCAACCTTCAAATGTTTACGGTGAAAAGGTTTGACGTTAATGCCGAGAATCGCAGCCACTTGCTAAAAGATCGTCATCTCACTTATTTCTGACGCTAGGTTAATACACTCATTGCAAAAATATTAGAAATTTGTTTCACTTCGTTGCATGTTATATAATCATCACTAAGTGAGCACCTGTGAGCAATACAGTTATTTCTAGAAATACCTTATCACTCCTACAAGCTTTAAAAATGACAAATGCTTGGTTAGTTATTTTAGGCGCTTCATCTTTTTTCTTCTATCAAATGATAATAATTAATATGATGAATGTACTGAACATCCACATGCTACAATCTCTCCATATTAACACTAAACACCTAGGAATTATTTCTTCCAGTTATTTTTTTGCTAGTTTATTATCTTTATTGCCCGCTGGAATTCTTTTGGATCGATTCTCTACAAGAAAATTGATTTTATTAGCTATGTCAACCACCGTACTCAGCACATATCTTTTTGCCTTAGCGCCCTCTCCTATCATTGCACTCACCGCTCGATTTATTGCAGGATTATCAGGTGCATTTTGTTTTATTAGTTCTCTTCGATTAGCCACCCGTTGGTTTCCACCTGAAAAACTGGCACGTGTGACAGGAGCAGTAGTTGCCCTCGGTATGATAGGAGCCATTATCTCTCAAGCACCACTCAGTATTCTAATAGATCAAATTGGGTGGAGACAAACAACTCTAATTGTCGCGACAATAGGATCGTGCTTAATCTACGTTGTGTACAAAACGGTCGAAGATTACCCAGCGGATCAGCCATACACTTCACCGCCAAAACACAGCACGAATAATTGGTATAATTTGAAAACCGCACTCACCAACGCGCAAAATTGGCTAACTGGACTGTATATTTCACTCATGAATCTCCCGCTCTTTATACTCGGCGCACTTTGGGGATCGCTTTATTTAACTCAGGCATACTCTCTAAACAATACACAGGCTGGTGAAATTACGTCGATGGTATTTGTTGGCATGATTTTCGGATCTCCGTGCATGGGCTGGATCTCTGACCGATTAAAAAACCGCCAACTACCGATGATATTTTTTGCAGTCTTGATTTTGATTCCTTTAATATCACTCATTGTGGTCACTCACCAAAATTTTTACACTCTTCTCCTGACATTTTTTTTGATCGGATTTTTTTGTAGCGCACATATCATAGGCTATTCACTGATTGCTGAATGCAACTCAAGATCCATTACCGCCACAGCTGAAGGCCTTGCCTCCACACTAATGCTTGCAGGTGGGCTTGCACAAACACCTTTTGCGTGGATATTACATTCTCACTGGTCCGGTAAGATAATGAATGGCGTGGCTGTTTACTCAGTCTCGGATTTTAATCGTGCAATAATGATGTTGGTAATTGCGGCAGTTGTAGCAGTTGTTATTGCACTTACTCTGAAAGAAACTCATGGTAAGCAGTATCAAGATTCTTAACACAGGAAAACGGAGACTTTAAAATGAAAAAATTTAGCAAAGATGATGATCAACCCGTACGAATTGTCAGAAAGAGTAAATTTTTACTCAGTGAGTTGTTTAGACCAGACGAGAAAAGAGATGAGCATAAAAAAGTTTATCATGAATTTAGAAAATTATTGGTTCAACTAAAAGAATACATGGAAGATAAGAGCCAATTAATAGGTCACAAAAAAAGAAATCTTCAAAAATTTACCACTATAATTAGGGTGTGGGAAAATGAAACCGCAGAAACCATCAAGCGGGAGATAAAATCATTAAAAATTGACTCTAAATTTGGCTTCCTAATTTACAAAACATCGACTGGCTGGAATATAAAAGGCATGACTATCACAGGCCAAATCATTGATAACTCAATTGATCTAATTCCTACACATCATTCGCACTATAGAGATTCACTTCTCGAATGTCTTCGAGATAAAAAAAGTAATGAAAAACTTTTAGCTAGCGACCCTCTGCATAAACTTATTGTAGAATACTTCGGATATTATCGGCCTTCCATGTTTGTTAGCTATTCTTGGCCAAGCCCAGAATATCAAAGCACATTTCAACAAGACTCTAACAATAGACGCGATATTCACAAAGTGGCAAAGGATTTAGAATACGCTGGTTTTCGAGTATTAATTGATAAAGATGATTTAACTCGAGGTGATGTTATTGATCACTTTATCGATTTAATTGATGGTGAAGATACAGATTATGTATGTGTTATGGGCACACCTCTATACAAACAAAAATATGACCACCCCTCTTTATTCTTAGACGGTGAGTCGAATAAAACTTATGTTGAGGCTAAGGCGATTACCCATCGAGTCAACACGAAGCTAGACTTTGATCAACGTACAGTCACATTGTTGATTGACGGCGAGGAGTCTACTAGTTTTCCTGCTCAGTTGAAGAGCAAAATATTCTGCAAATTTAGCGAGAATGATTATTTCAACACTTTCTTAAGTTTGTTTTTTACCCTCTATAGATATAAAGACCCTATGAAAGATAAAATTATTAAAAAAATGATAAACGAATTCAATAATAAGGTGCGTCCCGTCGAAACATCGAAGGTTTTATTACCAATGAAAAACAAGCCTATTATTATTTTTACCGATCCTGGCGTCGATGATCTAGCCGCTCTTGGACTGGCATTGGCACCCAATGCATTTAGAGAAATTAAAGCGATTGTTGCCTGTGCAGGTAATATTGAACGGGATAAAACAGTCCAAAATGTCCTCGATATTTGCAATCTTGCTAATCG
This sequence comes from Gammaproteobacteria bacterium, assembly GCA_019748175.1. Classification (NCBI taxonomy): domain Bacteria; kingdom Pseudomonadati; phylum Pseudomonadota; class Gammaproteobacteria; species Gammaproteobacteria bacterium. Next base: position 62,506 of record JAIEPX010000005.1, on the reverse strand, counting down.
TAAAGATATTCCTATTTTACGTGGGTCAGAAAAGTCCATGAGCGGCGATCCAATTAAGACTGATTACGAAGCACACGGAGATAACGGGCTGAATGATGTTAAATTAGAAAGATCATTACAATCATATGAAGATTGTGATACTACAGACTTCATCATCGAATGCTTAAGACATTCACGGGATCCCATAACACTGATTAGTATAGCAGGATTAACTGATGTAGCACTTGTGCTGATAGCAGCCCAAAAACAGAATTTGCTCGACAAAATTGCTGGTATTTCAATTATGGGAGGGGTTTTTGATCCTCGTGAAGCTAACGCACCCAAAGCAAACTTACAATTCCCTATTAAGTATGGTGAATTTAATTTTCTCTGTGACCCTGATGCCACTCAAAAAGTATTTGAAATTTGCGGCTCAGGAGATACTCCTATTCCTGTAATATTATTTGATCTTTCATTCACACATAAATATTGTCGATTTACACAATCTCAAACAGCGCTTTTGCGAAAAAATCCACAGAACAAATTCAGCATCACCATTGCTGATGCATTAGACATTATTCCAGCCGTTTATAAGACACGATTTCATTTTGGCCCACCCTCACAACCAGCTCATGATGTGTTCCCAGTAATGGCGCTCATCGAAGAAAATTTATTTGAAGGTGAATATCTCAACATTCGTTGTCAGACGCGTAAAGATTCACATCCTGGCAAAGTTGAAATTGTTGCAGGTGATCAATACCCAAAAGTCTTTCTAATCACTGCTGTTCAACCCAATAAAGAACAAGTTTTTTTTGATAAATATACTGAGATGCTGAGTCGATACACTCAGCTCTCACCTCAGAATTTAGCAGTTCAGTCACGTACTCCGCTTGCACCACAACCAAGCAAAACTCAAACTAACGATTCAGCATCGCACACTGGAGGAGGGTCGCCCAGATTCTTCGACACGAGCTCAAAAAATGTGGCTGCGGCCGCGCCCGTAAAATCAACTGAAATACCTCCCCCCTCTTCTGAACCCACTTATGAGCAAAGGAGCGTTTCGATTGAATTGACACAAGGGATTGTTATTGTGCCTAAAAGTATTCAACCGGCATCTCTTGATGCCTTGCTGGACGTTGCTCATCGTTATGCACCGCCAAAGTTTCAAACGAAATCAAAAGGTCCAGTTAAAGAAACTTCTGTAGCTGTTATCGTCAGAGAAGATGAACCTCGATCTAGTCCCAACTCGAGTTACAACTAGGAATATCACACCCACGTGGAAATAGCTTTCACTATTGATGATTTCAATTATTCAAAATGGGGCATTTATGCCCCATCATCTTATATCATTAACATTAATTGTGAACCATGATTGGTGGAGTTGATATTTTTCGATCAGCTTTGTGAACCATTCTGGTAATGCTGGATTCTTTTTCATCAATTACTCCCGTCTACTGTTAATGTATACACCAAAAAGCTTTGGTTTCTTGATAATCAAATTGAGCTGCGTATCGAGCTCCATATGCGGAATCAATTCAGTTAAATTTAATTTCCATTCCGAACTACCAAGTTTATTCGGCAGAAATTTGTCAACCATTACGATCACAAAAGGTAACATAACGAATAAAAGCTCGCAATGAAAATAGGGGTATATTTTAAACATATTTTTAAGAATACGACGAATAAATTGCATCTCAAAACGATATTCCCAGCACCGTATTCTAAATTGATTACATTTATACATTTTTTAATATTGGGGATAATAATGAGGCCAGAAAGTATAATTGTTTCTCAGTACCAATAACATAAGAATTAATAACTAATATTTTGAAAATTTATTTTCGCAGAATAACCTCACCATTTTGATACTCATCAATCTTTTGCCCAAGAATAACCAATTCATTTTGTTTTTTCTTGATGTCTTTATTTTTAGCAATATCCTTAAAGAATGTGCCTATTCCATGACATATCGGATCAATCAAATAAACAAGACCTGCCATAGATGCTAAAGGGCCAACAGATGGATAATTTGGCGCTCTAACCGCGCGATAGGGGCGAGGGTTAAAATTCCTTAGATCATCCATTTCGGCTTCCAACACCCTTTTTCGCTTCTCCAACTTACTTACCAAGAGTGTTCTTTTAATATCCTTACCATCTCTATTAACTTCTGCCTGATTACTCTGGTCCGCCACTCTTTCTAAACCCTCTAAAAATGGACTCAAAATCTGAACATCATTTGATAGACGATGCCAAGACTTGCTGACCGCGTTTGCATGCAAAATATCCTGAAAATTTAAATCCTTAAAAATATTTAACATGATCTCGTCTGGGAATACATCAGCTGGATCTAGTCTCTTCTCAATATCATAACTCTGATTACTAGAAACACAATTTATAGATCTAAAAAACCCAAATTTCTTCATACTAGCCTCCGCAAAAAAAATACTAATAATAACTTATAGGTTATTTACAATTTAATTAATGCGAAATAATACTCAGTATATAAGAAAAATATTCTACGATTATATTGATCTCAATATAGGTAAATATACGACTACTCTGAATAAAATTTATTTCGTATATTTTTGTTGTTAAATTTTTATTATCAACAATGGAGAACGCTTCAATGAAACAAAAAACCGACCCTACAAATCCTCACCCTAAAGAGGATGAAAAAAAACTGAGCCAATGGAAAAGAGAGAAAGCATTAAAAACTTCTAAGGAATTTGGGGTAAGTTTGCTTCAGGGTATGGCTAATGGCTTATCAATGTATGGGCAAGTAGCCCCGAGCTTATATTTTGGCGCACCGCTTCCAACCGTTCCAAATTATTCCAATAACACAAAGAAATGCTGAGACAATAGTGCAAATTGCCATAGTCGGTTGAACTTAACTTTTCCAAGAAAACCGATTATGGCAAATCACTTTGCACTAACCTGCTAGTAGGCTAAACCTCCTAGTAATTAACCATCACGCAAAATCTTGTTGATCATAAACCTTGCGTCATCTCAAGCTTTATTTGTTCTAATAACCCACTCAAGATTGGTCTTCCAGTAATAATTTCTTTTATATCTCTCGTAGAAGAGTTTCTCAATATCCAGCGCATCGAATCCGCCCACTTTACTGGCGAATAAATATGAGATACGAGGTTTTTCCTAATGCTGATTTCATCTGCTTCATACGGTAAAGCGTTAACATTAGCAATAACTGGAATTTTTGGTTTACTTAAACTAATACCATTGAAAAATTGCTCAAATTCCTCAGCTGCATCTCTCATATATCTTGTATGAAAGGCGCCACTGACATTAAGAATTGAATATAACATCGCTCCAGATTTTTCAAAAACACTCTTTAAATCCATAATTGAAGTCATAGGACCAGAAATAACACATTGACTTGGTGAATTTATGTTGGCTACTTGCACATTGCTAATCGATAATTCCGCTAAAATAGATTCAACTTTTTTTAATTCTAACCCAATAACAGCAGCCATACCTCCATCATGCATCAGTGACATTAGTCGACCTCGTTCTCTAACAAGCTTCAAACCAGTAGAGAAGTCAAAAACCCCAGCCGCATACAATGCATTATATTCCCCCAAACTATGGCCTGCTAAATACTCTGGTATGCATTCTGTTTCAGAATTAAGATCTAGGTATGCTAACGCATTAACAACGAATATTGCAGGTTGAGTATATTCGGTTTGATTAATACGATCTGCACCATTCATGCAAAGTTCTTTTATCGAGTAGCCTAAAACCTCATCTGCGATCGAAACGATTTCGGGAAATCTACCGAAAAGATTCTCACCCATTTTTAATTTTTGTATTCCTTGCCCTGGAAAAATATAAGATACCATAATACGCTCCTTAAAAAAGTTAACGCAGTATATTGATACATGCTATATGCAGCATATCTGTAAAACTACTAATTGCATTAACGACTACATATCGCCCCCAAAAAAATCTCTTTAAGTTTATTTTATACACCCACTTCTTCTGACTTCGTATACTCTAAGGTCAACCAAAATGGCTTGGAATCAAATGGGTATCCAGGCACAGAAATGATTTTCCCAGAATCATCAGGATGAACCTTCGACCAATCAATCTCTATTCCAAGAACATACAACTCTCCTATTAAACTGAGCAATTGATTGTCATAAGACGATAGGATTTTCTCATCCAAATGTATGATTGGTATCTCCTTAAATATATCGTCATCAAAAAATTCATTTTCAAAAGTTCCCACCGAGATAAAAACATCGCATTTTAGATTAGAAAAAATTTCCTCATTCTCAAGTTTAGTTTTAGCCCTCCCCAAATCCAGAAGATCTACTCTTAAAGCTTCTGCAAAATCCTTCTGTTCATTCAGAGCGCTAACAAAAGTGTTTTCAGAATAAGTGCCTAGTATGCTCAAAGGACTTAAAAGACGATCTTTTAAAGCTTTTAAGACCAAATACCAATATGAAACGAAACGAACTGGGTCTTCATTTAACGACTCAATATTCGCAGTTTCATTTTTGACACTACGAATAATTTCATCTGGAAATTGAATTCCGTTAGCGTTCTGATTATTCTTAGGAATTAAATCTCCAATAATTAAACACACTTTTTTAAATGGTTTTTTAGATAAAAAACAATTGAATGTGAAGTTCTTTAATCGCTTATTGTCAGGAGATATTAAAAGTGCTGCACGATATGTGTGGTGTAATCGATAGCGATTTCGAGTAAAGCAGAAATTTTGAATATCGATATCCGATGAATTCTTCAGATACTCTTCAGCTTGATCCACCAGGATTTTTAAAGATTTTTCAGACTTAGCAGAAAGTGTTAAAAGATTTGGCGTCAAAGTAGTATTGACTTTTCGGTCATCGGTCCACTCTTCTAGAACCAAATGCGTATTTGTCCCGCCAAACCCAAATGAACTAATGGCCGCTTTTCGACTTTGGTTTTTGAAACGAATCCAAGGTGCGAGCTCTCGGCTAATCCAAAACGGAGAATCTTCAATTTTCAAAGCAGGACTTATATTATTCACATGCAAGCTGGGTGCAAATTTTCGATTTTTAAAAGAAAGCAAAACTTTCGCCAAACCAACCCCACCGGCAGCCGCTAGCAAATGACCAACATTCGTTTTTACTGAGCCCAGGCGAATTTTATTACCATTAAAGTCGCGATAACGCGAAAATAATTTCTTCAATACATTGAACTCTATGGGATCACCAATCGCAGTCCCAGTTCCGTGGACTTCAATATAATCTATTTCACCAGGACTTAAATCTGCATCTTCATAGGCTTCCGTCAACACACGAAATTGCCCAAGGGGGTTAGGCGCCATAATGCCAAACGAAGTTCCATCATTATTAACGGCTATTCCTCGAATAACTCCATATATATTTTTATCATTTTGTATCGCATTTTTTAATGTCTCTAAATAATATACAATGACACCTTCCCCAAGAACAGTGCCACTAGCATCTTTATCAAATACTTGAGCAAATTGAGTAGAAGACAAAATTCCTGCTTTACGTGATAATGCATGAATTTTTGAAGTCGCCAATATATTAGCCCCTGCAACAACTGCGCCCGAAATTTCATTGCCTCTTAAAGCGGTAATTGCCTGATGTAGGGCCACAAAAAATGATGAACAGGCCGTGTCAATCGCAACAGCTGGGCCAGTGAAATTGAATGTACTAGATATACGTGCTGAAATCATATTCGAAAGATTCCCTACTAACGCATTTGATGGAACGTTTTCAACGCCATTCTTTTTTAAATACGCTACCAACAACTCAAAATATGTATTCAAGCTTACACCAGAATAAACACCGATATTTCGCTCCGAATCTAAGCCTGGAATAACACCAGCATCTTCAAGCGCTTGATAAGCTAATTCTAAAATTAGACGTTGCTGCGGATCCGTGAAAACCGCATCTTCTTCATTAATCTCAAAAAATTCGTTGTCAAAATAGTCGATATTTCCTAGCTCCCCCATCCAATCATCCCACTCAATTTCGCCAGACATTTTTTTTCGATTTTTACTGACTTTTGCAATCTTACTTGTCCCTTCCTCTAGAATATTCCAAAATTCCTCAGGGTTTACTGCACCAGGAAGCCTTAATGCCATACCTGTTATCGCAATAGTTTTATCTAGATCGAGACCTTTTTGAGAACTCACAAGAACTTCATTACATTCTGTTTCTTGACAAAGTCCATGATGAGACTTTAAATAGCTAACTATTTCTCGAATAGTACGACATAGCACCAACATTTCAGGATCTAATTCAAAACCCACATGATTAGAAACTGCTTCTAACAATTTGAAGGCTTTAAGAGAATTTCCTCCCAACGCAAAAAACTTATCATCAATAGAAATTTCCATCTCAGAGATTCGCAAAATATCGGACCAGATTTTTCTAATTACATGCTCAAGCTCATCTTCAGAAAACTTCACACTTTCAATATGCGTCTTTTTCGGGCAAAGAAGCGAATTAATTTCTTCGATTATTGCAGAGAAATGTCCGTTTTGATAAGACTTTATCAAAGGAAATCGTTGCAATTTCCCACTAGTCGTTTTGGATATTGATTTTACAGGAATAACGTGAGTAACTTCAATACCGAGAGATTCACGAAGTGCTACGATTATTGCTTTATAAGTCGGCAAGAAGGATTCCGCTCCCGACCTATGCTGAACAAAAACGAGTAACTCTTCTTCCTGACGTGTCGTATTGAAATAACCAGCAATTAGTAGCTTTCCACGCTGAACCAGTTCCTTGGAAAAAAGAAGCTCTTCTAGATCATGAGCAAAGTAATTTTTCCCTCGAACGAAAATAATATCTTTCATTCTACCGGTAACCACCAAAGAACCATTCGTAATAAAGCCCAAATCACCCGTTTTCAGCCACTCACCATCAAACATCTCATTAAGAAGGTCTGGCCTATTAAAATATCCTGAAGTTACTTGCTCACCTTTAACCTGAATCTCACCAACCTGATTTTCAACCCCTGTATTTCCATCCGAATCAGCAATTCGGATGCTTACCCCCTGAACCGGAAAACCGACATGCACAAACTCAGCAGCGCTGTTAACTTCGTCGGGACCAGTCGTAATCGCTACAGACTCGTTCAAAAGCTTAATACGATCCACTTTCTCTACCGGGGGGGTTAGCCCTAACTTTACATGGGTAGCCATAGCCGTGGCTTCAGCCATTCCGTAAGCTGCCAACATTTTATTTTGCGAATATCCACATCGTTGAAATTTTTGAGCAAAACGATTTATGACGTTTGACGAAATTGGCTCTGCACCATTTAATATAAATTTCAATGTTGAAAGATCTAAAGAATCCAGCTTCTCATCCGGAATATTTTTAATCATCCAGTCTAAACCAAAATTAGGCGTTGAAAAGAACGCTCCTTTGTGCTCACTTACTTTTTTCAAAAAAAGGTAGGGTGATCGACTAAACGTCATTGGTGAAAAGATATAAATATTACAACCGGCGGTTACAGAGGTAAGATATTGCAAAAATAAACCCATATCGTGAGTGTGAGGCACCCAAGAAAACACCTTATCTTCGCTAGTTAAACCAAAACTATTGCGAGTGGTTGTTAAATTACAAATGATATTTTTATGGCTAAGTTGTACACCCTTCGGGTCACCGGTGCTACCTGATGAAAATTGGAGAATAGCCAAGTCAGTGGGATGACCAATATGATTTTCAGATATTTTTTGTTGGCCATCACGAAAACTCTGTGATGTGAAGTAAGATAATCCTGAAAAACGATCTTCACTTTGAAGACCCTCAAAATACTTAATATATTTATTTTCTACTAATAGTTTTGGCTTATTCAAGGTGTTCCATACATTATATAGTTTTAATAAAGTCACGGAATCTTTCTCAAAAGAAGGCTGAGTAATCGGAGCTGGAACAATTCCTCCTAAAATACATGCCCAAAAATGCACATAAAAATCTTGTAGATTATTATCGATGATAACGATCAACAAATCGCCAGGCTTAAGACCTTGTTGCTGAAGGTGATATAAACACTGAGTCGCCTGATCCACTAAGTCTGGATACGAAAAAAATTCTTCCTTCCCTGAAATATCCACAAAAGTGAGCCCGTGATCTGGGAACGTGTTTTTTACATAAAGCAACATTTCCCCTAAAGTATTGTACTCCTTTGGAAGTGAAAGTGGTTCCCCGTGACTAATCGCCAATTTAGGCATAGCATTTCTCCTTAGTAATGAGTTTATTTTTAACATATAATTCAGCCACGTCTTCTAGTCTTACTATTTCTCCAGATGCAAATAAAAAATGAATATAGAGATTCTGTTCATCATAATTCACATTTATCAGGAATTTTGAAAAACAATTTTCACTCGATACCAAACCAAGCGAGCGATATCGCTTTCTATTCTCATCTGAAATAAAACCCTGAAAATTAAAGAGTGGCAGCACCAGATTGCTTCCATCTTCCCTATAAAACGGAGCCAAACACCGCGCTATATTTGAGTATTTTACCGACAAAATCGGATCAAAGACCAAGGAAGCAAAATTAATTCCGCACGACCTTGCAAGTTGCAGCAAGGATAAAATAGAAAATTCTTTTTTATCAACGTAAACAGGTATGATATCTAAAAACTCACCAATGGAATTGTAGAAATCCGTACCACAGTAACTTCTTGCATAATTAATAAAAGCAAGAGGGAGCACCTGAGACTGATAAAAGTCTTTTAAAACATCTACAACAAAGTTAAATGAAAATTCCCAAGGATCTTGAATGTTGTATTGTAACAAATTGAATTTTAGCTCAAAATTCTTATACTCAGGATCAGGAGATTTTGATAACTCTTCCGACAAGCTTTTATTAATAAAACACCATTTTTGCAATGAAAATTTTTGCATAATATCGTCTTCAGTTACATTTTGAGGGCCCGATTTTAATAAAGCAACATAGTCACCATATTTACTAGGTTCCTCACTCGGCAATGAATTAAAAACAATAGCTTCGAGTTGAGAACGAATTACATCCGCACTCATCCCATCAAACGCAATATGATCAAAACCCCAAATAACCCGGTATTCACCTCCCGCTATGCGTAAACAGCAGATACGCCATGGCAGCTCAGCCTCTTGATATTGCTTGGACACGATACTCTTATAAATATCACTTAAAATTTCCTCTCTTGCTTGCGAGTCATAGGCACTGATATCCAGGAAAGGAATATGGCCACTGAGCCTATCGAGCACATTAACTAGATCGTACTCAACCCATTCCAAATCCGGTTCTCTTTGTATAATGGAATGTAAAAGTTGATTATCGATTACCATTTTCGCAATAGCAGACATAAGAGTAGTTTCAGAAATATTCGCAAGCAGCTCCATTGTAAAACCACTTATTCGGCGTGGATACTTTAAATGAAATTCTTGAATTCCAGATAGCGAAAAACGATTCAGAACTTTAGTTGTCAAAATTATCTGCGAAAATGAGTCCCATTGAGAAAGCAAATTCGAAGGTATTTCTTTTACCTTTTCAAGCCCACATTCGGAATTACTATCTCCTAAACGATTGACATTGTGTAAATCATCAACAATCTCTTTCTTTTTCTCAGAACGAGATAAATACATCTTAGATAGTTTTTTTACCGTTGGGTTCTGATAGATATCATTCACTTTGATTGAAATTCCGTATTTCAAAATTTCCATAGTAAACGCTATTGCTTTTATAGAGTGTCCTCCACTTTGAAAGAAGTCATCATCTACTGCTAAATTCTTATTATCCAACACTTGGCTCATCACTTTAAGCATTTGCCTCTCAGTAAAGCTTAATACTTCTGTAGCAGGCCTTTTTTCTTTTACCTCTTCTTCAAAAGGCGGAAGAGAACTAAAGTCGACTTTACCATTCAAATTTAAAGGAATCTTATCTAAACATTTGAAACGAGATGGGATCATAAATACTGGGATTTTGCTTTTAAGAAACTCTTGTATTTTTTTAGCCTCTATCTCATGACCAAGAACTTCGTTATTCACAGTATAATAAGCGCCTATATAATCATTTCCATAAGCATCTTTTCTCGCAAGTACAACAGCTTCTTTAACACCTTTCAAACACTTCATTGACTCTTCGATTTCTCCGAGCTCAATTCGATACCCTCGAATTTTTACCATAAAATCAAATCTACCCAAATAGATAATAACCCCACTCTTTAAGCGCTTTACTCTATCCCCAGTCCGATACATTTTTTCACCAGGTCTAAAAGGATTATCTAAAAATTTTTCACAATTCAGTTCGGAACGATTTAAATAGCCATTTGCTATACCATCTCCGCCAATGCATAATTCACCCGGGATATCCTCTGGAACGGGTTGCCCTTGTTTATCTAAAATATAGGCTTGTTTATTTGTTAACGGATAACCGATTGGAACACTCTCGGTTAATTCTTCTAGACTATTGGCATGGTAGTACGTACAAAAAACCGTCGTTTCCGTTGGGCCGTAGCCATTAATCAACTTATCTGACCCTAAGAAATTCAAAGCTTTTCGTACATGACTCACGGAAGCCGCTTCACCACCAAATGCGATTTTTCTTAGGTTTTTTAGCGATGCTAAATCCCAATCTACTAAGGCATTAAAGAGGGAGGTCGTTATAAATAGTACTGAGATGTTTTGTTTTTGGATAAGTTTAGATAACAATGACATATCTCTTAAGCTGCTGTCATCCGTCAATACCAGACTTGCTCCGTTGAGAAGGCTTCCGAAGATATCAAATGTCGACCCATCAAAAGAAACATTTGACAACTGTAAAAGACAGTCGCTTGGCAAAAACTCAATAAAATTTGTGTTTCTGACTGTACAAATAATATTTCGATGCGTTGTGATGACTCCTTTCGGCTTACCTGTAGAACCTGAGGTATACATAATATAGGCTGCATCCTCACTTCGACATGTAGACGCTGATTTTCTAAAATCCTTATCTTCAATATCAACATCTAAGAAGTCAGGATCAGTATCTAAAAAAACCTGTAAGTAGCGGTTATTCCATTTCTCTTGTTTAAATTTTGATGTCGTGATCAACGCTTTTGCAGAACTATCCTCTAGAATAAACTCTACTCGAGACTCTGGAAATTGTGTGTCAATAGGAACATAGGTGCAGCCCAATTTTAATATCCCGAAAATGGAGACCATTTGTAACGGAGAACGCTCGAGCCTAAGTGCTATTCTATCTCCTGACTCAATTCCTTTTCTGCGAAGAGTCATTGCAACTTTGTCAGCTAGTTTATTAAATTCCAAATAGCTCATTTTCTCATCATTCCAGATAAGGGCGTTTTTATCGCCATGCAGAGCAACTTGCTCCTCAAGAAGACACGGTATAGTCTTATCTTTTGGATATTGTCTTTCTGTACTGTTTAATTGATATAACAAATGATCCCTTTCTTTATTGGATAAAAAACTAAACTTAGAAATATTTTCGTTAATATTATCCACGATAAATTCGAGAGATTTTGATAATCGATCTACGATTAACTCAATCGTTTCTTTTTTAAATAATGCGGAATCAAATTCTAGATCGGCATAAAAATCTTCAGAGCATTTCTCAATTGTCCAGGTCAAATCAAATTTCGAATAAACGGGAACATTTTGATGAGGCTTCATGCTAAGTCCGTCTATCGAAAAATCCTGATTACCCATGTCGATATAATTAATAACAACATCAAACAACGGATTTCTCGAAAGATCTTTTCCTTGACCAAGATCCTGTATCAACAATTCGAGTGGGTAATCTTGATTTTCAAAAGCGCCTAGCATTTTAGCTCTTATAGCATATAGATACTCTCTTGTGGTCCAAGAACTGTTTAAAACAGTTCTTATGGCTAGCGTATTCACAAACATACCGATCACATGAAAGTAGTCTGGGTCAGAACGACCAGCCGTTGCTGTGCCTACCACAACATCTTCTTGATCAGTATATTTCCACAACACCAACTTTAGTGCCGCCATAAATATCATATAAGGCGTACAAGCATTCTCTTTTGCCAGGCTGTTAATTTTTTTACTTAACCCACTCTCCAATTTTAAGGAAACTCGATCCCCTGAAAACGCCCTAATTTCAGACCGAGGAAAATCGAGCGGCAAAGGCAGAGGAGAAGGCGGTTCACAAAATTGCTTGAGCCAGTAATCCTTCAGTCTAGAACCAATATCATCTTTCAACCTTGCATTTTGTATAGCCGCATATTCATAATATTCTGCAGAAACAGGTCTAAGTGTTTTTCCTATATATAATGATTCAAACTCACTGAGCAAAATACCAATAGATGCTTGATCCGAAATAATATGATGTAAATCCATCATGAAAATGTGTTTTTCAAGATTAATACTGATCAATTTAATGCGAATTAAAGGAGCTTGTGACAAATTGAAGGGCCGCATAAATTCCTGGATTTTTTGGTCCACTATTTCTTCTTGGCAATCCTCAAACTCAAATACCGATTCAATATCTGAACGAATCCTTTGTACAAGCTCACCGTCAATTATTTTAAATTCAGTTCGAAATGCTGAGTGTCTTTTCACTAATATATCGAACACTTCCTGAATTTTATTTTTATCAACCTTTCCTTCACAGATATAGACAGCACCTAAATTATACGGCAGAGAATCCCCCAGAAACTCATGGACAGCATACATTCTTTTTTGCGCGAATGACGTAGGATAGAATTCGCTTTTAGTCTGCGCAACGATCTTTTTATTTTCAGACACTAAGGAAAGAGACATTAAATAATCTTCCATTTTGGAAAACTGAGAATTATTAAAAATATCATTAATGGAAATTTTAATACCCAAGGTTTTCTCGATATTTGCAGCGAGTATAACTGCTTTTAATGAATCTCCTCCTTTTTTGAAGAAATCGTCATCGGGAGTAGGGCATGAACCACCAAAAAGGTTCACCCAAATCTCGAGAAATCCGGTTTTAAAATTTTCATGGACGTTCGGCTTTTCTATTGCAGTAGGAGTCACATCAATTCTACCAGTTGCAATCGGGTTTATAGAATCTTTATGATATTCCTGCATAAAAGCGTAGCTGGGTAAGGGAACTCTTTTTGGCAAAGTATCCACATTCATTTTCTCCCAATGAATATCCACACCCGCAGCCCATATTTCACCTACCACCTTATTTAAATGAATCACAGATTTCTCAGGTTCTTTTGTTAATGCCAGTAACTGAAATGATCTTTTACGATCCGTGTTTTCTAAGGAATCTAAAATGATCTGTCCAGGACCGACTTCAATTTTAAGTACCTTTTCGTTAAATAATATTGGATCTTGGCTATTAGAAATTAAGCGAATCTTAGGACTTCGAAATCCATATTGAGAAGCTATATTACTCAATCCTCTTACATGAGAATTCTTCTCAAAAATTTCTCTCGCAAGTTCCCCAGGGTTAAAGCTAGCCAATTTCTCGTAATTCTCATTAAGAAATCTTATTGCCTCTTCGAATGAGAGACTCTCTGAAAGCACTAAGGCAGCCACTTCACCTATTCCTTGCCCTATTATTGCTTCTGGAATCATCCCTAAATCGATCAACATTTTGCCAAAGGTAAAATTAACCATAAATAAAAACACAGCGCTCGATTTTGCCTCACAATAGTTCGAGCCACCGGATTCACCTTGCAAGAGTGATATTAGATGCGATTTTTCTTCATCTGGGAATTTTGTTAACGTTGCGTCTACACTATTTTTAAAATAGGACGTTAATTTACTTTTTGAAGCCTGATGATAAATACCACTAAAAATTTCTTTTAGCAGAAGGTCTTCACTAGACAATATTAAAACAATATTGGGATTTTTATCTAATATAGCACCCGATTTCGACTTTAAAAACGCCGCGATATTTATATCTTCGAAGCGAGATTGCCTATTTTTTATAACCAACGATTTTCGATAATCAAATGCTTTACGGCCTATCTGTAACGTCCACGCGGCATCGCTTAATGAAATCTCCGGATGGTTCTGAAGATAATCAAACAATTTTTGACCCGTATTTTCCAAGGCTTCTAAATTACGCGCCGAAAATGGCAAAATCTCAATTTCATAATTAAGCGCTGAATCCAAAACTTGTGGTGCTTGTTCTAGTATAATATGCGCATTTGTCCCACCAATGCCAAACGAGCTTACCGCTGCGCGAAGAATAAGATTGGGATCCAGATTTTTATCACCCTGCTTATTAACATAGAATGGACTTTCATTAATATTGATAAGAGGGTTTTCTTTTTCATAATTGATCAAAGGCGGTAATTCTCTTTTCTCGAGCATTAGAGCTGCTTTTATAAAGCTCGCCACTCCTGCAGCAGTGTCTAGATGGCCAATATTGGCTTTCACAGAGCCTAAGGCACAATAATTTTTCTTATTTGTGTTCCAAGCCTGTTTTAAGGCTTCAATTTCGATCGGGTCACCTATCGCAGTACCTGTTCCATGAGCTTCTAAATAATTTATCTGATCCGGTGAAATAGCTGACTTCTCTAGAGCTTTTTCAATAACAATTTTTTGAGCACTAATACTCGGCGCGGTATATCCCACCTTCTCATTTCCATCATTATTGATGGCAGAACCTTTTATAACGGCATAAATATGGTCTTTATCACGGATCGCTGCTTCTAAGGGTTTTAACAAGACTAAACCACAGCCATCTCCAGGAACAATACCACTGGCATCGGAAGAAAATGGCTTACAATGACCATCTCGTGAAAAAATCATTCCTTCGTGCCAGAGATAACCTTCTTTTCTCGGAAATGAAAGCGCCACGCCACCCGCCATAGCCATTTCACACTCACCACTATTCAAAGACTGAACCGCTTGGTGAATAGCTACCAAAGAGGTAGAACAAGCTGTTTGAATATTATAACTCGGTCCTTTTAAATTTAATTTATAAGAAAGTCGAGTAGTAAGAAAATCCTTCTCATTAAAAGTAAGAGCATCGTAAGCCTTCAATACATCTTCAGGATCATTCAATAAATCTTTAATCCACATGAAATTAGACGCGCTACCTGCATAAAAACCGATTCGACCGTCATAACGTGAAGGATCATAGCCGGCATTTTCAAGTAGCTCCCAAGCACATTGATGCAAAACCCTTGATTGAGGATCCATCATATCTGCTTCTTTTGAGGAATAAGCAAAAAATTCGGCATCAAAATATTCGACATTCTCTAGAAAACCTTTCACTTTTTTATATTCGGGCTTGGAAAAAATGTCATGAGAAATACCAGATTCTGAAAGTTCTATATCAGTAAATTGGGATATTGACTCACGTCCATCTATTAAATTACTCCAAAATTCCTCCAAATCTTTTGCTTGAGGAAATTTTCCCGCCATACCAATAACGGCGATATCTTCTTTACGAAATACTGGAGTTTCCTGAATTTCGGTTATAGGCTCCTGAAAATTAACCTGCGATTCTGAAATATTCTTTACGAATGAGTTGATGGTTGGAAACTGAAATAACTGAAGCAGTGGTATGGAATAACCTAATTCCTTACTCAATTTATTATTCAGCTCAATTAAACGTAATGAATTGCCACCCAAATCAAAAAAATTATCGTCAAGGCTTATTTCTTCGATACATAATGCTTCTCTCCAAAACTGAAGTAAGGTACTTTTGAGATCAGACCTACTCAAGTTAGAGCACTCTTTCGTTTCTGCTCTACTATTTATACTTCCAGGAGTGGGAAGATCTTTTTTATTCACTTTTCCACTCGGTAATACAGGCATTTCTAATAAATGATTAAAACTCGTCGGAATCATATAATGAGGAAGTTGAGACTTCAGCCAGCGCTTAAAATCACTAAGATTAAAATTATTAACTCCGTGTTTTAATGAAAAATATAAAGCTAATTGCTTTGCATTATTTTCATCTTCATAAGCGGTAAGCGCTACAAGGCCAATCGCATCATATTCTAATACTTTCTTTTCGATTTCCTCGAGCTCAATTCGATAACCACGTACTTTAACCTGTGTGTCTAACCTTCCACTTAACTCTATGTCGCCATTTGGTAAAATCCGCCCTCGATCTCCTGTTTTGTAAACCTGCTCACCATTTTCAAGGAAAATAAATTTACGACGTGTTTCTTCTGTATTATTAAGATAGCCCTGAGCAACACTTTTTCCACCTATATAAAGTTCACCATAGACATTCAGAGGCTGCAATTTTCCCTCTGGATTCGTAATATATATTTTAGTATTCGCAATCGGTTTTCCAATGCTGATCTGATTTTCATTCGTTAAATCCTTTGTTGTGGACCACACCGTTGTCTCGGTAGGTCCATACATGTTATAAATTTTGGCTGAAGTAGCAGACTTCAAATGAGAAAGGAGACCCAACGGGAAATTTTCACCCCCAGTAAATATATATCTCAAATGGGTTAATGCTTTAGAAAATGCAGGATTCTCTACAAAACTCTTTATTCGTGAAATTGTACTTAAAATATGCGTAACTTGATTTTTAACAATTTTCTCGCTCGCCAATAGCGGATCAAGTTGTTCTTTCTCATTCGCAATATAAATAGATCCCCCCAAGCATAGAGGCACTAAAGATTCAAATATATATATATCGAATGACACGGTAGTTAAACTGATAATTCGATCTCTCGTATTTTGATAAAATCGTCTTGAATTGATGTCAGAAATAAAATTGATAACAGCCTCCTGACTAATCATAACCCCTTTAGGAGAGCCTGTCGTACCCGAGGTAAACATAACATAAGCCAAATCTTTTAAATCTGTTCTCGATGTTGGATTTTCTGTATTAGCAGTATAATCAAATTCATCCAAGATAATTACACTATTAGTGTTATTAATTTTTTGAGCGTGCTCGTTCGTACTTAACAAAAAGCGAGCTCGACACTCTGTATGGATGTGCGATATCCTTTCAATTGGCAACAGTGGATCGATCAGAACGAATGCAGCTCCGGCCTTCATTACTGCCAACATGGATATTAAAATGTATTGATCTCGCCCTACGAGTATCGGAACAAGCTCTCCTTTTTCAACGCCTGAATTAAGCAAACTCCATGCCAAGGCATTGGATTTTCTATTAAGCTCTTCGTAATTTAAAGTTTCTTGATCAGCCGTTATAATGGCAATTTCATTTGAAAACTTACTTGCCGATGCTTCAAATATCTCTTGTACATTCCTTCCAATTAACTTTACTTCTTGTCCATAACATTGTGATTGAAAATCAGCTTGCTGGTGAGAAAGAATTTCCATATTTCCCACAGTCTCAGTTTCATTCTCAACCACGTAAACTAAGAGCGCTCTGAAATCTTCAATTAGACTTTCAATCCTCTCTTTTTTAAATAAGCTGGTACTGTAATCCATAAACCCTTTAATGTGTCCATTGTCCTTATCTTGCTGACAGGTCAGTAAAAGATCGTATGTGCTGCACCTTGTTTTGAATGGCTGATGGATGAATTGTATATTTTCGACACTTAAATCATTAAAATCCATATTTTGAAAATCGAAACACACATCAAATAAAATATTTCGGCTCATATCTCTATTAAGATTCAGCTTTTGAACTAATGCATTAAATGGATAATCTTGGTTTTGAAAAGCGTCTAATACATTTTCTTTAACCAGCTTCATCAAATCACAAAATCTTTTTTCAGGGCTCACTGAATTTCTTATCGGGAGCATATTTACAAACATACCCACCATCTCACGCACATCACTTAGGGTCCTACCTGCAACAGAGACTCCGAGGATGAAGTCTTCTTGGCCTGAATATCGTGCCAATAGCACAGACCAAGCCGTCAACAACGTCATGAACAAGGTCGCGTTATTTTTCTTTCCAAGCCGGATAATTTTTTCACTCAATGCCTTATCAAATGTAAAATAAATCCGATCTCCTTGGTAACCCCTTAAAGACTTCCGCTCAAAATCCAGTGGAATATTTAATTTTGGCAATTCACCAGACAAATAATTTAACCAGAATTCTTCCTGTTTTTTTATAGAGTCCGAATTAAGTGATTTTATTTCCCAGTCTGAAAAATCTTTATATTGAACAGCAAGTGGAACCAAATCACCAACATATAAGCTATTAAAATCATCGGCTATTATTTCCATTGAAGTAGCATCGGCAACAATATGATGCACATCCACTAAAAATAAATATGTATTTTCTTCTGTTTTTATCAACTCTGCTCGAAATGGCAATTCATTCTCAAGATCAAAAGGCCTAATAAAATCATGGACTACTCTATGAATATCCTCATCTCCGCGTACCGTTTCTTCAGAGTAATTAAGCGGAAGATCAAAACTTTTATCGATCACTTGTACAGGCTTGTTATCTCGCATTTCAAAACGCGTTCTTAGTGGCTCATGCCGAGCAACCAGTTTCTGCAAAGTCTTTTCAAATTTTTCTTTATTCAAGTTTCCTTTTATCCAGGTTGCGGAAGACAAATTATAAGCAATATTCTTTTTATCAAGCATATACAACGTATACATACGGTTTTGAGCCGAAGACAGGGGATAACATTCCCTCTCTTCCAGGGCAATTATCGTCGTATTCGAAAGACCCTGAGAGTTTTCATTACGTATAAATTCTGCTAGGCTTGCTGGTGTTGAATAATCGAATAATTCTTTAATATCGATACTCAGCCCAAACTTTGTATTAATGACTGACATCAAATTAATCGCTTTTAATGAATCACCACCCACATGAAAAAAATCTTGCTCTAAATCCACAACATCTAGACCTAAAACACTTTTATAAGCCTCAATAACTTTATTTTCCCAATCATTTGAATTTTTTATATTAACCTGTACCTTACTTCCATCAGATAACATTGTATTATTCGTTTCTTTTTCTTGGTTAACTGTCTCCTCTCCATTTAATTTCACACGGATGGGATAAGGAATAGGATCAAATTCATACGTTGGCAAAGATATTCGCAGTCGGCGCGAATCTTGCTTGAGCTTTTCCCAATTCACTTCATTTCCGATAGCCCAAAATTTTCCAAGTTCATGATAGAGGTGACGCATTTCCTTAAGTGAACAGGCTTCTTTCGAAGATATTTTCTCCAATAATTCTTGAATTATGGGATCATTAGAGCGTGACTTTATTATATCTGTCTTATAAATTTTTGCTGCGTTAAGACACGTTAAGACAACCTCTTTATCATGCTGAAAAAAAGCATTATCTACAATTAAATATTTACGATATGCAAATTCTTTCCTGCCAACTTGTAACGTCCAAGATACATCAGAGATATTGATAACCGGATTTTCAAAAATAAACTCGATTATTTTTTCTGAAGTGCTGATCAAAGCTGCTGGGCTTTTTGCTGAAAACACTAATAGATTTATGGCGGTAGGCGGGCTGCTTTTTTCAGATAAAGGAGCTTCTTCTAAAACCATATGCACATTCGTTCCACCTACTCCAAATGAATTAATTCCCGCACGCAATACCTCAGCATTTTCTCGTTTCCATTCCATGCCTTCAGATCGAATAACAAATGGACTGCTATCTAAATTAATTTTAGGATTAAGTGCCTGATAATTTGCTGTCCCTGGAATAAATTTGTGCTTCAAACTTAATGCAACTTTTGCCAACGAAACAACACCAGCCGCTGTATCAGCATGCCCAATATTTCCTTTAACCGAACTTAAGACACAAAACTGTTTTTTATCCGTATCAAAAGCTTGAGTTAAGGACTCTACTTCAATGGGATCACCCATAATAGTACCCGTACCATGCGCTTCAACATAGCTCACTGTTTCCGGATTAATGCCAGCCACTTGATAGGCTTTTTGAACACATTCCGCTTGCCCCTGAACACTAGGAGCTGTAAATCCAAGCTTTTGAGAACCGTCATTGTTAACTGCAGAACCTTTAATTACAGCATAAATATGATCACCGTCCTTCTTGGCATCTTCAAGCCTTTTTAAAACAACTAAACCCATTCCATTGGAAAAAAAGGTACCTGCTGCTTTTGCATCAAAAGGCCGACAATATCCGTCAGGAGAAAACATCAAACCGGGCTTATAAAAATATCCACCTTTATTCGGTAATGAAATGGTAATACCTCCAGCCACTGCGATATCACATTCCTTTAAAATTAAGGATTGGCAAGCCAAATGAACGGTAAGCAGTGAAGACGAACAGCCTGATAAAGACGTAAATACCGGCCCTTTTAAATTAAATTTGTAAGCAAGTCTTGTCGCTAAGAAATGATTCGTGCTTAGAGTAAATCCTTGGTATTTAAGACTAAAGTCATTTTCATTAGTAATAAAGTCTTGATACCAATCAAAATCATCTGAACCACTCAAAAAAAGGCCAATAGAAGATTCCGTAGACCCTGGAAAATACCCAGCATCTTCAAAAGCATTCCATAATCCTGAATGCAAAATACGATATTGTGGTGAGATTAATTTTGCTTCCGCAGGCGTATAGTCAAAAAATCCCGAATCAAAATGATCTATATCTTCTATTCGTCCAATAGCTTTAACATAATTCGGTGAATTCAGCGTTTCAGGAGAGATTCCCATTTCAAGCAATTCAGCATCGTCATAGAAATGTATCGTTTGTTTTCCACACTTTAAATTTTTCCAAAAATCTTGTACCGTTTGAGCGCCTGGAACATTTGACGAAATCCCAATTATAGCAATGTCACGATTAAGAGAGTCAGTAGACTTCTCGATTTCACGAAAACTTGTTTTTTTATCTTTCCCTTTACCAATCAAGACCTCACCAGAATGCAAATGAGCAAAATAATTAGCAATAGATCTCACAGTAGTTAATTCAAACTGTTTTTTAAGAGGTAAAGTTAAATTTTCTTTTTTAAATAAATTATTGACTTTTATCAAGGAAAATGAATTACCCCCTACATCAAAAAAATTATCATCCAAACCAATTTTATTGGCATCAATTTTCAAAACTTCAGACCAAATGCTAACTATTTTTTTCTCTAATTCACTCTCAGGCGCAATAAAACTCTGCTCATCTGAACGATAGACCTCTGTTGGTATAGGCAAGGCTTTTCGATCTAATTTCCCATTGGGGGTCAAAGGAAATCTTTCCAGTGCCATAAAGTGAGATGGCATCATAAAATCGGGCAATTGATTTTCAACTAAATGCCGAATCTCATGAATTAATTGATTTAATTTTTGTGTTTTTTGTTCTTGTTCGTTTTCCTCGTCGCTCAATTTTGTAATAATATAGGCGACCAAACGTTTCTCAGCGTGGGCATCTTCTTGTGCAATTACCACGACGTCTTTTATCAAAGTATGTTGTCTAATAACCGTTTCAATTTCACCACATTCAATACGAAAACCTCTGATTTTCACTTGATGATCAATGCGGCCAATATACTCAATACTCCTATTGGGTAAATACCGGACTAAATCTCCAGTACGATAAAGTAAGGTTACCTCTCCATTAGCCTTCTTTTCGGCTCTATCCTGCTCACTTAAAAAAGGATTTTCTAAAAATCGCTCAGATGTTAATTCTGGACGATTTAGATAGCCCCGAGCCACACCGACACCACCTATATACAATTCTCCTATTATTCCTACTGCAACAGGTGACAAGTTAGGATCTAAGATATAACAGGTAGTATTATTAATAACTGACCCAATACTACAGCGATCTTCATTTTTTAATAATGCGTAAGTAGACCAAATTGTCGTTTCTGTGGGACCATAAACGTGATGTAACACGTTGTATTTTGTCAAAATTGATTGCAATGACTGGGGCAACGCCTCTCCACCACAGATCATTTTTAATTCTGAATGAGGCTGAAATCCTGCTTCAACCAATAATTGCCAACGCGATGGAGTAGCCTGGATAACGGTAATTTCTTTATTATTCACGAGCTGAATTATTGCGCTAGTATCGTCTGTCATGAATGTCTGAGAAAGTAATATAACAGGGTTTCCGTTGTGTAACGGCATAAATATCTCTAACGCTGCAATATCAAATCCAACACTCGTTGATTGTAAAAATTTATCTGCTTCTGATATTTGTAATTTACTTGATAAACTCGACAATAGATTGACTACACCTTCGTGCTCAATTTGCACACCTTTCGGTTTTCCTGTTGATCCTGAGGTATAAATAACATAGGCTAAATTTCTTGCATTAACATCAGTCTCTAGATTTAATTGCGGATCTATATTACCATGTATTTCTTTTCCTTCGTTTACCGTAATTATTTCAGGCCACCCTCGGTCTAATTCAATAATTTTTCCACCTCTCTCTTCAAATCCTTTTCGTACACCCCCTAATTTTTCTTGAAAATTCGATTGTGTAATTAATACGGTGGCTTTAGTATCGTCTAACATATAGGTTAATCGGTCTAGAGGGTAATTCGGATCTAATGGTACGTACGCTGCACCCGCCTTCAATATCCCCAATAATCCTACAATCAAATTTATACTGCGCTCAACACTGATTCCAACTAAGGTTTCTGTTTCAACACCTAGCTCTCGAAGATAATGAGCTAAAATATTAGCTTTTTCATTTAACTCTTTATACGTGAGTTTTTGGTCTTCAAATACAACTGCTATATTATCAGGCGTCTTTTCTACCTGCTCTTCAAATAAACGATGAATGGTTTTACCGTTCGGAAATGATGCCTGTGTTTGATTCCATTCAAAAAGCAGCTGATCTCTTTCCTCGGCTGTGAGCAATATATTTTCACTAATATTTTCTTTCGAGCACGAGTTTTGACTCTGTGAAGAAAGACTTAAAATATCTTCAAGTCCTAATTCTAGATTTTCCGAAAATAGGTTTAGAAAATCTAAATAATCTCTTCCAAGAGCATCTAAAGTCTCTTCTTTATAAACGTCAGGTTTATATTGAATTTTTAAAAAATCTCCCTCAGGGGAATTGTTAAGAACCAACATAATATCACCAGGAAAAGTTACAACATCTTGATGAACAATCTTAGCTTTGACACCATTACACTGAAATTCTTCATAAACATCATGTACAAAAATAACATCAAAAAGAGATGAAAGTTCAGGGTTTGAACCAACATTATCACTAACAATTAAATTTGGTGAATAGCTCGAATTAATATAAGAATTTATCAGCCCAGCACCAACCGCATGAAGAACCTCAGAAAAATTGTTTTCATTTTTGATTACTACCGGAAGCAAGAGCATCTTAATAAAACATCCGAGCGTATTTTCAAGCTCAACACTAGACCGATATGAAAAAGGGGTAATTAGAAGCAGCCTTTCTGACGATGTAAAACGTCGCATTAAAATGGAAAATACCGTAAAATAAAATGAAAATATCGTAACCTCATACTCAGCACATCGCTGTTCAACACGCTGAGAAACCTCCTTGGGTATACGAAAACGAATTTCTTTTGCGAAGCCTTTTTTTTGATCTACCGAGAAATCTTTTGGAAGTCTAGCTGGAACACCATCCCTTATCTTTTCATCCCATAATTTTTTTTTATTCTCGCAAATACCTTTTGAATTTTTTTCATTCTCTGATTCAACAAACTTAGAAAATTCAGAATTCACTAAAACCTGGACAATTGATTTTTGTGATAATTTATCATGATACTTAACCAGCTTTTCGAGTAAAATATTCATTGATAAGCCATCAAAAATGATATGATGGATACAAAAAACGAAAATATGCTCTTTTTCAGACAGCTTTAATAGCTTGGCTCGAAACAATGGTGAATTTTCAAGGTTAAAAGGCTCTGATATTTCTTTTTCTATTAGATCTGTGACTCTTGTACTCTGATCTTGCAATGGATCAGACAAGTCGATCTGCTCAAGAGGATTCGAAATCGTATCGCAAATTACTAAGCGGTGAGAATCACCTATCACTTCGACCTTAGAACGTAATACCTCTTGTTCAGCTATCAAGATGTTTAAACTTTCTTCAAAAACTTTCTCATCCACATTCTCAAAATGAACGCATGCCGAAAGATTATAAGCGATAGGATCGGTCATATAGCTATCATAAAGCATTGCTTTTTGAGTGGTGGATAAATCAAAATTTTTAATAAATTGACTCATTTTGCAAACGCTCCTTGATAAAATTGTTCGACAATATGTTGGTACAGAGAAGCAATATTTTTATACTCGAGCATTGCGGTTGGATCCAAATCAATTCCCAATTGATCTGATATTCGATTGGTGATCATAAATGTCTTGATAGAGGATATCCCCATTTTCATAAAACTCTGATTATCATCAATATCAGACGCATCAAAACCTACGACAGCCCCAATTTGCTCCTTGATTAACCCCATTATTTCTTCGTCATTTTTTGCATTCATCATAAACTCTCCAACAAATTTTTGCGTCTTAGTGTTCAAACAAGATTCGGCAATTAAAAACCTAATCCTCGATTAAAATGACTAGCCATGTTTTCAAAAAACATGGCTAGTCAAATCAAACACTTCTCAGGAAATGTTTTTAGACCCGTGAGTTTCTCCACTCTAGATATTCTACAGCTTCGTCTTCTTCACGCTTGTTTAAGGGTTTGATATCCTCAACAGAAACCCCTAACTTATCGCATTGAACCAAAACTTGTTTGTAGAATGAGCCTTTTAGATCCATCAGTTCTTTATAAGTTCCAGTTTCTACAATTTTGCCATGTTCAAAATAAACAATACGATCTGCATTCACAGCCACATTTGGATCATGTGTTACTATTAGAGTAGTTGCGAAACCCGTCAACTGATCAAGTGTCTTTAGAACTTCTCTTGAAGTTTCGTGATCAAGAGCTGAAGTAGGTTCATCCAACAAGAATATGTGCGCCCCTTTTTTCAATAATGCTCGAGCAATTGCAATCCGCTGTTTTTCTCCACCAGAAAAATTTGAACCTTGCTGTTGGACGCTTCCAAAAAACCGTTGTTTCTCGAATTTTAGACCCGCGTGCTTAGCTGCAGAAAGGATATCTCCTTCTTGTGCTTTTAAATCACCATAATTAATATTACTAAGAATGGTTCCTTCCATTAATCCAGTTTCCTGAGATACCACTGAAATACTAGACCTAAGATCTTCAGTTGAGATGGCGGTAATATCATTACCATCTAATGAAATCTTTCCTGAAAAATTATAAAAACGTTGCAATAACTTCAATAATGTGGATTTACCTGATCCAGTTGACCCCATTATTGCCACTTTCTGTTTAGGCTCAACCGTAAAACTGATATTACTCAGACTAGGCTTATTCTCACCGTAAGAAAAACTAACATTTTCGAAAGTAATTCTTGGCGCTGATTTCATTCCAATATATTTAGAGTTGACTGGTTCAGCGATAGAAGACTTTGTATCAAAAAAGTTCGAGATAAGTCTTGTATCGAGCAAGCCCATGTACAAAGTATTTATTTTTGATGGAAGAGAATCTAAAAGTGAACTAAAACGGAAAACATAGTAAATGAATGGTAATAGGTCTTTCATTTTAAGGACACCGCTCGGGTTTCTCATCAACGTATAAAGAATAACCGCTACGATACTTACTTGGCTCAAGCTAGATAAGAATAATGAATTTTTCTCACCTTCTTTTTGAACCTGATTGTAAGATGATTCCATTTTCGATAGCGCTTTATTTAGCTTATCGAGTTCAAATTTTGTGTTTCCGTATTGATGTGCTATTTGATAATTGTTGATAGCGCCCATTAGAACCATAAAAGATTCTCTCATGAGCAACGAATTTTCTTCTTTCAACTTTGAGCTCATGCTCTCTCTTAAGAAAGCCGAAACGGAATAAGCCGCTAAAATCAATACTGGAGCAACCCCTACTAGTCCGTAGTAATATGTTAAAGCAGCAGATAAGCCAAATGTTTCTGTAAAGATCGGCAATATGTCTGAATAAAGAGTAGGTGCAATTAATCCGACAGAACCATAGTTCTTTGATGTAATTAATGCACAGGAACCTGTTGGAGCTCCCAACATAGTATCAAGCTCTCTTTTATATACAGAATCCACCATGTTTAGAGTTATTTCTTTTTGAGTATTATGTCGAACCTCGCCTACAATATAGTCCCGTACTCGCGGAAGAACTACATTCATAGCGAGCCCCAAAAGACTCATACCTGCCGCACCCGCAACAGAGCCAAAAATACCTTCTTCACCAGCTTCAGCAATAGCGCTGATGATTGGTAATGGTAAAAGGACCTTGTTTGCAGCAATCACCATGTCTAAAACATGCACTGCTGCCATTTTACTTGGATTCATCTTATAAAGACTTTCCATAAATTCACGCATAAAGTTCTCCTATTTGTTTATCAATTTCACCTCTCGGATATTTCCAACACCCGAGAAACAGTTGACGATTAAAAGATAAAATACGAATTTAAAAAATACGTACATTTACCTACTAAAACCTAATTAAATATCCAAATTCCTCCAGCGAAAATTGAAAGAAGTGTAATAAATAATTGATAAAAAAAGTTCATAATTATATTGCCGACATTACTGGCATCTGCTTTTCCATTTTTAAGCATTTCTTGCGTATGAGTCCAAAATCCACTTAACCCGTATATATACATATTGATCAGTGTTGCAGCCCAAAATGGACCCCTCATCCAAATTGCCAAAACACCCATCAGGCCGATACATAACTGTGAGAAACCATATTTAATTTGATAAGGTCCGCCCGGCCATCCAAGCATCGTGGATGTTTTTTGAGCAAAAAAAACATTAATAAAAATCCCGATAATACCAAGCGAACCAAAGGTAAAAATAAATTGGTCAAGCAAAATAACGCTACTTATTTCTGCTAACGTTTCAGGAACACCAACAAATAAAAAGTATAGTCCCGACGCAAGAAGACCCAAACCCCACAATACTAAAAAAAACATAAAAACCTCCTTCATTAAATTAATTTAAAAAATAAGATATCTTTTTTTATTCGACTCCTACAGACTCTCGCAAAAAAGATATTTCTTCTAACTCCACAATTCGTCTAGATTTATAGACCACTACTGAGAGAAAGCTCACTAAAATTCCGGATAAGAAAAACATAAAGGCAATTCCTCGCCCAGCACCTACTCCGAAAACTTTTCCAAAAGATCCTTCCAGTATTCCACCTGGTAGAAAAAGAGGGTTAAAAACTTTGTCGGCCAAAAAGCCGGCGCTAGCGTAAGCTATAACTGCACCTAAGTATGTAAACACAGAAATCAGAGACCATGCTCGTCCTTGAGCTTCATTGCTAATATTCTTTCTAATTAAAACATCTACACTACTGTTCACGAATGGAATAACAGAGAAAAATATGATTCCTGGAATAATAACTGACCAAATATTTTGGACGATCCCAATAAATGAAAACGATATGCCCATAAAAAACAAGGAAATTGATAATATACGTCGATTACTCTGCTTGCGTTGTACAACAGTAATAAAGAAGGATGCAGCTAACATCCCTAGAGCACACACAGACTGCGAAATCCCCAATACACTCGCCGTACTAAATGAAAGCACCATAGGAGGCAAAAGTGTTTGCAATAGCCCTACGTAGAACAACAATAGTGCTACAATTGATATTAAAAAGACAATCCCTTTGTTTTTAAATATAACTTTTAAACCAAAATAAATATCTTCCTTTATCGAGAATTTCTTTACTTCAGCATGTTTTTTTTCCGGAATATTAAAGCGCAAAATTACAAGTAACACTAACGCTGCTGAAAACAAAAATGTGAACGCATCAATCAACAACACAATTTTTATTGAAAACATAGACATTAAAATTCCGGCAAGAAAAGGGGCGATCAAAAACTGACCCGCGTTTGATAGCTGCAGTAATCCACTCGCTTTTGAATAAAGTTCTTCGGGAAGAAAATCAGAGACGGATGCTTTATAAGCAGGATTTTGGCAAGCAAAGAAAATTGAGCTAAGCATAATTCCCGGATATATAAAAAACAAATTGGACGCACTTTTATCTAATAATAAAAACGTCACTCCAATACCTACCGCAGATCCAATATTTCCTACCAACATAAGAAAAGTACGATTAAACCTATCGGCCAGAACTCCTCCTAATGGGCGAAACAAAAAAGCGGGTAAAAAACTGCATAACACAACCATGGCCGTACTTGTCGCAAGCCCTGTACGATCGAAAGCGTACACCCCCAAAGCAAATGCCGACAAACCTGATCCTATCGTCGAAATAAAATCGCCCGTCCAGATCAAAAGAAAGCAAGAAAAGGGGGTGTTTTTAATCATTTTCATTTCTCCTTAAGAAGCATACGGTGATGAAGCAATGTTTCGATCTAGAGGATCGTTGATCTTTACCGCTTTGTTATCTTTCAAAATATAATCCGGGAAAGTGGCTAATGGATAATTGTGTTTTAGCGACTTGAAAATAAAATGCATCAGCGTTGCCACCAAACAAAAGAATGAAATCTCAATCAGTTGAACAGGGATATTAAAATAATACAATTGAACATGGCTACCTGTTGCAGCTAACCAAAAAGCAAGCAAATAGAAGCTTAAGCCGCCTTTCGTTGCATTAAAAATATAACTGATAAAGACCAAAAAACTCATCAACTGCATTACATAGAGGCCATAGGATACTAAACTCTGAACGGAGGACACACCGTACCCCGGAAGCACCCAAAGACCAAATAGAAGCCCCGTCAATAGAGCGGCAGAAATATTATTTTTGAACTTTCCTTGCAAAGTTGGTAAAACAAAGCCTATCCATCCAAACACCCCACCAATTAATCCAGCTTCCTCAATAAAATTCCACAAAGATTTCAAAATTATATGAGGAATAGTCATTGTAATTTCAGGCAATGGGATTCCAAAAATACGGCAACCGTAGTGCAACACCAATTCAAACACAATAAATATTCCAATAATTACCGGAAACCAGAAAAGATCTTCTTTTCGTGGAATAATTTTCAAAGCCATATTTTTCAGTCCTGTTCGCCCGCCAGCGATGTAGGAAATCATCAAACCTATAAAAGACGGTAGGTACAGAATAAAAATGATCAATGGATGTGTCAGCTCTAATGGGCCTAAAATCGGTGTCAAAACTTTGGAAAAAGCCACCCAACTTATTAGTATAGCCCAACTAACCCCAATGACCGTCGCTAAATAAGCGAACAAATATTTAGAATCCGTTTTCATATCAATCTCCTGTTAATAATTTACAATCATCAAAAAATAACACCTAAAAACTGCTCAATCACTACGTAAATCTACAGATAGATTGGAAATTCTTACTAAGATAAAAATCACTCACCTTTCAGAAATTGAATCCTTACTTATTTTTGAGAAAGAACTTTCTGATTGGCTAATCAATATTAATTTTTTAACGTTAAAAGGAGATATTATGAAAAAAGATGATGCCATGTTATCCAGGGAAGAGAACAACCTACCAAGTTATGATGCACAGAGCTTCCAATCTCGGTTGTTTTATAAAGCAGGGGTAGCACCAGGAACCGTAGCTTTTTTTGAAAAAATTATCACGCATCCGCTAGATACCGTAATTACATTTCAACAACAAAACAACACAAAATTTTTTTCTACAAGTCGTACTATTTATAAAAACTATGGCGCCTCTGGTTTTTATCGGGGACTTTCTTGGCCATTGGTGATGTCTACACCTCCTGGCGCGATAATTGTTTATGGTTCCTATGAAGCTTTGAAAGAAGTTTTTTATGCTCAAGGACTAAAAAATAAAACAATGAATGCTGTAAACAGCAGTCTGATTACTGCCATATTCTGCTCAATCATTGCAACACCAATTGAAGCAAAGAGAATTCGTGACACATTCAAAATCAAGGTTGAAAATCCTACCAGTAAATTACGTTATCATTTTAAAGGATTTATCCCAATGACTTTAAAATTGACTTTACATTCGCCATTTGTTCTCGCTGGAACTGATATATTTAAAGAAAGGGCCTACCAATATGGTCTAGATTCAAATAATACTTATCTTAAAGAATGGACAGATATTAAAAAACCGTACACAGCATTTATTGGAGGATTATTCACTGGAATTTTCTCACAATTAATTACTACGCCCGCTGATGTTTTAAAAACTAAGGTCATGGGTGACTATAGCGCGAAACCCTTATCTTTAAAGCAACACCTCATAAAAGCTTATAGTGAAAAAAATCTATTCCAATCCACTGGCAGTCGTGTTTTAAAATTTGGCTTACACTCCAGTGTTATGCTCGGTGGGATGCATATGATTGGGACATTTTTTCAACAGCGTCGCAATCATCCGGAATTAGTTCCAGATGCAGAATCAACCCACACACTAAAAAACTAAGATCTGATAAAATATAAAAATCTGAAGGGTTATAAGAAAGCGTTCTGAAAATTCGTCTGGGGGGGGGGTATGTACCTTATTGATATTTTTCTATAAGGCCAATACCCCCCAGATGATTACAAAGATATACATTTATCTTTATTCCAAGGAAAACATTAATGTCTCATAATTTAAAAACCGTATTCATGTTCACCGGTCAAGGTTCACAGTATTACCATATGGGCCACTCTCTTTACCAAGAGAATACAGTCTTCAGAAAAGCTTTGGACCATCTCGATGATCTGGTCAAATCCATCGCCGGTTATTCTGTACTGACTGCCATTTATGATCAGAATAAGGTTATTACCGATAATCTAGATACATTAGCAGTTACGCATCCTGCAATATTTATGATTCAGCACGCTATGGTACAGACCTTAAAATCTCTGTCCATTTATCCTGATATTGTCCTAGGTTATAGCTTGGGTGAATACTGTGCTTTAACTACTGCGGAATCCATCAATCCGGATCAAGCACTCACGCTTATTCTACATCAAGCGAAAATTGTTTCTGCGTCTTGCGAATATGGCTTTATGTATGCCATAGTCTCTGAGCGAGAGAGAGATCTGCCATCCGAGTTGAATATCCCTCAAATCGAGTTAGTGTCTAAAAATTTTAAACAGCATTTTGTAGTTGCTGGCCCACATAGCTCTGAATCGACGTTAATCAATCGTCTTAATTCATTAAACGTGCATTATTTCAGACTTCCTATTCATTATGGTTTTCATTCTAGCGCTATTGAACCTGCCATTGAGCCAATAAGCGCCATTCTCGATACAACGGTTTTTCAATCACCTAAAATACCTGTTGCATCATCCACAATATGTAATTTTATCGATTCTGTAGATAGCAGTCACTTTTATAAAGTTATACGCACGCCTCTACATTTTCAAGAAACACTCGAATTTCTAGAAAATCAAGGCCAGTATCAATATATCGACATAGGCCCCACAGATACTCTTACTACATTTGCAAAGTATTATATTAAACCATACTCCAAATCTAAAATTATCTCGACGATGAGCCTATCTAAAGAGAGATATAACACGTCAGCACTAAAGTCGGATCTCATCAAACAGCTTCAACAATAGACACCTGATATTTCTAAAATTACATCACCCTAGTCTCGAGAAGAAGACTAGCTTCTCTGAACTTGCGAGGCTTTATTCACTACAAGTCAAACGTAGATTGCCTCATATCATTGTTCACATTAGTGTTATAAATCTACGTATTTTATACGGATGTTTTGATAGTGACCTGATTTCTTAATCCCTTTTCTGATTAAAAACTACGTAATTCATACGGATGTTTTGATAGCAATGGATCGTTTAGACTGTAATTCTAGAAATTTGAATTTTTAACATATGGAGTAGATTATGCCAACCAGAAACGAACGAGCACTTACTAAAGCTAGTTGCACTAAAAATGATTCATTTAGGAATATGCGAAATAATGCCCACAATAGCAATCATAATGGTACAACCATCGCTTTAAGTTACGGTGATTTGAAGAATACTATTTTACAATTTGAATACTTACGTACACTTATAGCAATACTGCCTAATTTAGCCTATTTAAAAGACGTTGAAAATAATCGCTATATCTATATCAACAACCATTTTAAGGCTATATTCAATAATGAATCAATTCAAGTAACTGATCTAATAGATGAAACGATATCAATACATGAAAAAAAAGCTATCGAAGATAATCATGAAATATTAGACAAGAAAATATACCCTCTAATTCATTCAGATGGCAGTTTACATGAGCTACAATTAAACTTTTACCCTCTCAGCATTGAATCAATTGAAAAAAAATACATCCTAGTATATGGCACTCAGAGCACGAGCAAACTCTCTTCCGCGTCATTATACTTAATCTATAAGAATCATTATTCTGACGAGAAAATTGCTCTGGATAATTTCTTTACAGCGATAGGCCTGAGCGAATACCTAGATGGAAATAAAATAACTCCTCGAGAATTCGAAGTTTTACTGATGTTATCGAAAGGATTATCTGCGAAAGAAATAGCGAGGGTTCTAAACTTTTCAAGTCGCACCGCTGAAAATCATATTATGAACATCAAGGTAAAGTTTTCTGTCAATAGCAATATTGAATTGCTGAGTATATTTTTATCCTGCTATAGAATTGAAGGTTAATTTTTTATGTTGAACTTAAAAAAAGCCGCGGGAGGGAGATAGTTGACGAGGGTACGGAGTAATGCCATACTGATTCGATTGAATTAATTTAATCAGGGTAGTCATGTCAACACTCGGCCTTCGTCATCTATTGGATATCGAATCTCTTTCTCTCGATGTCATTTTTCAAATATTAAATGCTGGTAATGAATACCTCAATAAATCTCACTGGAAAAATCAATCTAAAGCTGATTCAAAAATTCTATGCAATGCTTTTTTTGAATCTAGCACAAGAACGCGGTGCAGCTTTGAATTAGCCGCGAAACGATTAGGCATTGAAGTAATCAATTTTGACGTTAGTACGTCATCAACGTTAAAAGGTGAATCACTGCTCGATACCTTTAGAGCACTTACAGCAATGAAAATCGATGCCTTTGTGGTGCGTCATCACGAAGTGGGGATTCCGAAATTTCTGGCTGAAAATCTGCCGCCGACTATTTCAATCATCAATGCAGGCGATGGCCATCATGCTCACCCAACGCAGGCTCTATTAGATGTTATGACAATTCAACAACATAATCCAAATTTTATGACTTTGAGCATTGCCATCGTTGGCGATATTAGCCACTCTCGCGTTGCACGATCACAAATAGCGTTATTTAGAAAATTGGGTATTAAAGATATTCGACTCATCGCACCAGCTGCACTTATACCTTCTGAATTCATCGGAAAGGAATTTTCTCAGTTCAGTCAATTAAATGAAGGGCTACAAGACGTGGATGTAATTATTGTTTTACGCATCCAAAAAGAAAGAATGCAAGATGCCGATATGCCAAATTTTTCCGACTATTTTCAGCATTACGGCATCAAACCAGAAAATTTACTACACGCTAAAAAAGGCGCCATTGTTATGCATCCAGGCCCTATCAATCGTGAAATCGATATAGCAAGCCAAGTAGCTGATGGATCTCAATCTGTCATTCTAAAACAAATCACGAATGGGGTGGCAATTAGGATGGCCGTTCTAAATCATTTTCTACAATAGTTGCGATAAAATTAAATCGGTTTCAATTTTAGGGATACTATCAGACTCTATACAGTATGGTATAATTCCCAAACATGGCGCCGGTATCCATTCAGCAATTGATTGAATATTTTCATCCAGTTCCAACATCGAATTATCAATACAATTTGCTATCCATCCTAAAAAAGTTACTTTGTTTTGCATGATTTTCTGAGCCGTTAAAATTGCATGATTCACGCAACC
The DNA here is from genome assembly GCA_019748175.1 of Gammaproteobacteria bacterium. NCBI lineage: Bacteria > Pseudomonadati > Pseudomonadota > Gammaproteobacteria > Gammaproteobacteria bacterium. The sequence continues at coordinate 28,837 of JAIEPX010000005.1, read as the reverse complement.
CAGTCGAATGCCCACTACCAAAATAATCGGAAAATTCAATTTAATAACAACGTCTGACATAAGTTCGTTATCATTAATAGGCACTGACCACCCCCCAACACCTTCAATGATATTGATATCCGCTTCTTGTTGAATCGAACGCGTAATTACGTCAATAATGAGTCTAGAAGAAAGATACCCCCCCACTTTCTTGGCTGCAATATGCGGAGCGATGGGTTCCTGAAATGAAATGGGGTTAATTATTTGATAGCCTCTCTTTATCGATGCTGCTTTTTGTATCGCGAGCGCATCTTCATTTACAAGCTGACCCTCTTCATTTAGAAAGCAACCAGACGCGACGGGTTTTAATCCAAAGGTTTTATAGCCTTTCATATTCAACTGATGAAGCAGTGCAACAGTACAAAACGTTTTACCTACATTGGTATCTGTTCCAGTTATAAATACATTAGCCATATTAGACACTTCCTTTTTTAGCAATGAAAATGCCAATGTGGTACGTTAATGAGATATTTTCTTTTTCGAGAAAAAAGTTTTTCATTCTTTTACCGAGATGGTTTATCTGATTTATACCGGTTCGATCTAATATACAATTCGCTCCAACTCCTTTTATAGATTTTAAAGCGTCAAGATGCGTATCAAAAACTTGAATATAGTTGAAATGATGGCATTGGATCGACTGTAAGTTTAAATCCCTTAAAATTGTTTTCACTTCCCATCCAAATCGTTGTTTATTTCTATAACACTGATTAAGCTCAATAAATGTACCTTCTAGGGGAATCGAAAATATTAATATGCCATTTTTTCTCAGAATTGAATAAAATAAAGAGAGGGCATTATTAATATTCAAAGACCACTGCAGGCCCATATTACAAAAAATTAGATCCAGAGTATTTTCAGGCAATAATCTTTCATCGAAATCGCCCACAATAAACTCTATATCTTTACCTTCAAGTTTCATTCTTGCGATCTCCATCAAATTCTCTGAAATATCTATGGAATACATTTTTTTATATCGGATTTTTTCTATCAGAGCTAATGTGCTATTTCCTGTGCCACTTGCAAAATCCGCTATGCCCTGAAATTCTCTATTATTTTGACATAGCAATTCAATTGACTTCTCACAAATTTTCTTCTGAACACAGTCATGAATATCATATGTTTTAAATGCCTTATTGAATGTTCGCTTGATACGATCTTTAATCAACGTTGTCATATGATGGACTCGCAAATACTATCTATCAAACGAACAATATCTGACTCTTGATGCATACAATTGAGCGATATTCGAATACACGCTTGATTATCAGGAACTGTAGGCGGCCGTATGCATGAAACAAAAAATCCCTTAGTTAGCATTATTTTCTGAAGTTCCAACACTTTAATATTATTACCAATTATGATTGACTTTATCGGGGTTGGATCTAGCGAGGATAGATTCAAACCTCTAGCTAGTGCTTTGCTAATAAAAAATTCTGTTAATTCTATTAGCTTTTCACGTCGCCATATCTGTTCGTTAACAATCCTTAATGTTATCAACAATGCGCATGCTATCGCTGGGGGAAGCGCCGTAGTGTAACGATAGGTACGCGCGAACTGCAACACAGTTTCAATAACTTCTTTTTTTCCAGCAACCATAGCCCCCATCGCATTAAAGGCTTTTCCTAAGGGCGCCACTAAACAATCAATTTGATTAGGATTGATCTTTGCATGTTCACATATCCCCCTGCCCCATTTTCCTAATACACCTATACCGTGTGCATCATCTACTACAACCATTGATTGATGATAATTCGCCAATGAAGTAATTTCTGAAATAGGCGAAATACTGCCTTTCATACTAAAAACACTTTCAGTGATTATTAAATCTGGTTTTTTTAACTGTGCCAATCGTATTAAATCTATCAAAGAATTATGTTGATATCGAAAATGCTTAGCCCTTGATAATTGTATTCCATCTAATATTGATGCATGACAAAATTTATCCGACAAAATACTATTTTTTCTATCGACCAGTGCTGTTATTGTACCTATATTTGCCAGGTACCCTGAACTGAACAATATTGCCTTTTCAACTCCCAACCAATTTGCAAATTCAATTTCAAATTCATTCTGCGCTGAATAATATCCTGAAATAAAGGCTGAAGCACCACTGCCCAATCCATATTCATCAATTCCTCTTGAATAGGCTTCAATAATTTGTGGGTTTTTTGATAACCCTAGGTAATCATTACTGCAGAAATTTATCATGGAATTATTCTCCACGATCACAGTATTTCGTTCTGATTTACGAATTGAATGTCTTGTTCTTAATAGAGCATTTGCTTTCCATTTCTCAAGCTTAAGCTTGTTTTTACCTAACAAAATACTCGTCCTTTTCAAATTTGTGGTAGCTTCATGCCTAGATTTTTCATCAAGTCACAATCTTTATAGTAACTGGGATTGGGCGCTGTCAATAATACATCGCCGATAAATATTGAATTCGCCCCGGACATAAAACACCAAGCCTGAAACTCATCACTCATATTTTCTCGACCTGCTGACAAGCGAATCATAGAGCGTGGGAACATGATGCGTGTTACAGCAATTGTTTTTATAAAATCAAAATTCCCTATTTCATTGTTATTTTCGAGCGGGGTTCCTTTTATGGGTATTAATTTATTTATCGGTATACTTTTCGGCGGTTCATTAAAACTGGCTAATTGCATTAGCATTTCTATTCGATCTTCCCTAGTCTCCCCAAGCCCTAATATTCCTCCACAACACACATTTATCCCAGCATTAATAACATGATTGATAGTATCTAAACGATCTTGATAGGTTCTCGTGGTAATAATTGTGGGGTAAAATTTCTCAGACGTGTCCAAATTGTGATTATAGAAATCTAAACCTACTGATTTCAACTCATTGGCTTGCGATTCATTTAATAAACCTAATGTAACACAAGTTTCTAATTCAAGTGATTTAATATCCTTGATTATTTGCAACACTTCTTGAAAACCTTTTTTTGGAGGACTTCTCCAAGCAGCCCCCATGCAAAATCGTTTAGCTCCATTTTTTTTAGCTTTTTTTGCCTGTTCAATAATAGTATTTCGATCAAGCAATTTTTCTCGTTTTAGATCTGTTTTATAATGCGCACTTTGAGGGCAGTAGGTACAATCTTCAGGACACCCGCCTGTTTTAATATTCGATAGTGTACAATATTCCATATTTTGTGGATCAAAATATTCTTTATGTACAGAGTAGGCCTGGTGCACCAATTCAAAAATTGGCATCTCAAATAATTCTAGTACAGAGCTCTTACTCCAACTGATACTGCTCATTTGTTTTTCCTAATATGTTGCACCGAAAGCATCGTATATGCTAATCTCTTTTTAGTCAACCATATATTATTATTGAGTTTACTAATGAATAAAAATAGCGACATCCCTCAAGACGCCCAGTTTATCTGGCACCCCTGCTCCCAAATGAAAGACCACGAGCTATATAAGCCTTTAGTGATTGAGCGCGCCTACGGAAGTTATTTAGAATTATCCAATGGTGAAATAATTATTGATGCTATATCAAGTTGGTGGTGTAAATCGCTTGGACATAATCATCCAATTCTCAAAAATGCTTTGCTAAAACAGCTAGATTGCTTCGAACATATTGATCTCGCAAATACTACAAACCATCTCATCACACGCTTATCCGAAAAATTATCTCAACTGATGCCACATCTGAGCAAAGTATTTTACGCAAGTGATGGCTCATCAGCAGTTGAAATTGCACTCAAAATGAGTTTGCATGCTCGAGTTAATGAAGGTAATTTTAAAAAAACACATTTTATTGCCTTAAAAAATGCTTATCACGGTGAAACGCTAGGCGCTTTGAGCGTTAGTGATCTAGGAATTTATCGCGCTCCTTATCAATCAGCATTATTAAAAACTCCTTTTATAGAACCAGCCTATGTTGCAAACACTGACGATCCCATTTGGAATGATGCTCACAGTTTTTGGATTGAAACGGAAAAAAGTTTAGAACATTACTGCGATACGGCAACTGCTTTGATCATCGAACCCATCGTTCAAGGTGCAGCGGGCATGAAAATTATTAGCAAAGATTTTTTAGAAAAATTAGCTGTTTGGGCAAAAGCTCACGATATTCACATTATTGCCGATGAAATTATGACTGGCATTGGACGTACAGGAAAAATGCTTGCTTGCGACCACACCAACATTCAACCTGATTTTGTATGTGTTTCTAAAGGTCTCACATCAGGATGGTTGCCATTTAGTGCAGTAATCACAACGGATACAATATATAACTATTTTTATGACGATTATGAAACTGGGAAAGCTTTTTTACACTCACACACTTATTCAGGAAATGCCCTAGCTGCAAGTGTTGCACTGGCAACCTTAGAAGTCATTAAAGAACAAGCTCTTTGTGAACGTGCTAATTATTTACAGAAAATTATGATGAAAGATTTTCAAGACATCGCTGATCAAACAGGTAAACTAAAAAATCTTCGTGGTATTGGAGCTATTGTCGCCGCAGATTTAATTGAAGAAAAAAATATACCAAGGCAAGGGTTCAAAATATTTCAAGAGGCCATAAAACGAGGCGCTTTATTGCGCCCATTAGGCAATACTCTCTACTGGTTTCCACCCTTAAATATCGATGAAAAAATTTTACACGAATTAAAATTAATCACTCTAGAAGCGATTCAGTCTGTAACTGCTTAATAATCACTGCTTGGATTATCTATCCATTCATCGCAATTTTGATTCCACCAGTTATTCGCCTCAGAACTTGAACTAAACTCAATAAATTGATCCGCTCCGTATTGAGGACAAACGTATTCAGGTCTATAAGCACTTCGATATTGATACGTATCATATCGAGGTGAAGTGCTGTACCAACCAGTTCCATACGGGCAAGAAACATGAACACTGTCTTCGTCAGCTTGATCTATCGTATAACAAATAAAATACCGATTTGGGTAAGCTCCAGAGGAAAATCCGGTGTACGGTGTGGATAAATAGGGATAACCGAAATATGGATAAACGGTGGAAGTACCACTACTACCTCCGTAATAGTAGTTGTTAGTATTATCACGTTGGTTATGTCTCCACCCATGTCCTCTGTCTTGACGATGTCTTTCTCGGTCAGCTCTTGAAAAATCGCGACGATCTTGTTGTGAAGACTGTATTATTGTCGGTTGAACAGGTCTTTGAAACTGCTGTGCTATAGGTTCACGTTGTTGACGAACTCTAGACACTTCATTTCTTCGAATTTCAGTTCTTTGAGGTCTGACTGACTGACGAAATTCTTGTACTTTCCGCACAACAGGTCGCTGCCTTTCTCGCACAACAGTCGAACTTGTCTGCTGAAATTGTTGAACTTGCGGAACAACAACGGGCTGATTGGTTTGAACTCGCGGTGCAACAACAGTTTGATTTTGCCGAATTTGTGAGGATTGATCTTGCCCTCTCTGTCCACCGTGTCGCCCCCTATCTTGATCGCGATCTTCAGCATAGGAATTCCCCAAAATCGCTGCTCCAACGATCAATATTGTGGTAAATAACCTCATGACACAGCACTCCCTTATGGTCATCTATTAGCTCTATCACCTACATTATAGCCTACAATTCAGACTACCGCTTGGGACCTCCATAAATACAGAGCATTGAGCGCCAAAATACCCAAAATCCTAACCCGGGAGATGCTGAGCTTTGATCAACTGCTTCAGTTTAGGAAGGGCTTCTTCTTTCGCTCTTCGCCCACCCCAGGAATCCATTTTTTTGCTGTCTTCAATATAATGCGCAAAAATAATTTTACGATTACCTTTTTCTATCCAACCCACAAACCAACCGGCCTGAGTATCTTTGCTGCCGGTTTTTCCATACAGCTTCCAACCATCATCCAAATTGTCTACAAACATAATTTGCTTTGTAAGGGTTTGAGATTTTTTAGAAATAGGTAATTTGTTTTCTGATAACTTTTTCAAAAATTGAACTTGTTCGTCAGGAGAAATTTCTAACGAACTTACCAACCAAGCATGTGTGAGACCATTATTCTTGCCTTTTTCTCCAGAAGCATCTTGATTACCATAATTAAATTTTTCTAAATAATTTTGAAATTTTTTCATCCCCAGTTTTTGAGTGACTTCCTGAGAATACCATACACAACTATTTTTCATCCAACTAGAAGGGGATTGCGATTGTTTACACGCTTCCACGACCGTGGGCGCGCCTACTTTATAGGGATAAACAGGTTGAAGTTCATTGAGTAAAATTCCACTATCATAACCCATCAAGCTAATGGCCACTTTAAATGTTGAACACGGAGACTGACGTTCCTGACAATGACCGATTTTCTGCATAATATGTTTATTTTCTGTTGCCATAAAACATTTGGTTTCCGCAAGTGCAGCACCATTTGAAACGCATAAAAGGCTGAAAAATAAAATGGCTTTTTTCATAGTATCCTCAATAGATTATTGCATGAATTTTACACTGAATAATACTGACCCAACTGCATTATGAAGTCAACAATATTATAATATGTTATGGTCACTTTTTTAAATCGCCACCCGAAATTTTTGCTTCGCTCACTTCTTTCTCAATCGATTCTAATAACGGCGCATGATCATCCTCATGCCATTGTCGATTTTTTATCACTTTATATAAAAAATCTATCTGCGTTTTTATTTCTTTGACTCTATCGACATCTAAATTAGTTCCCTGATCTAGCACTTCATTAATCTTTTCAATTGCATCAAGTGCTGCAGTTGAACCCGTAATATCATTAACATCCATACGACGTTTAAAATATCTATCTTTTGTCAAAACTCGACTCACTCGCACCGCTTGATCAGCACTCTCATCAATTAACATTTTTTTTATCCCATCTAACGCCGAACTAATTTTTTTAGCTTGACCGGGATTTTGGATCAGATTTTTAAAGAAACCTATTTGAACCGCCACTTCTTTACGTCTTCCAGAATCTATATTTGAATTTTTTTCTAAAATATCTTCAATGTCCTTGATAATTTGAAAGGCTTTATCATTATCTGATTCCTCAGATTGCGCAACCTGAACCTCCTGCGTTTCCATTGGAACAACTTCTGGAATAGTCGGCTCAGGGAGTTTATCTCTTATATCTTTTACAGGCATCTCTTTTTCCGCGCGCTTCTTTCCTTGAACTTCTTGCAATTCAATTCCTTCCGACCTACCCGCCGATTCTGACATGGCTTCATTTTTATTTTCGCGAACTTCTGCTGATCCTGACTGACTTACTTGAACTCTCTGAATCTGTTCTTTGGTTGAGATTCCAGATTTAGCTGCTTTACCTTGAATCCCATAACTTCCCTCTAATTCTTTTCTAAAATCCCTACCACTTAAAACCCCCGATCTTTCTTTCAAAAAATATCCAGCATGCTCAGGGTGAGCAATCATATAGGTTTTAATATCTTCAATCGGCATATTATTAATTTGCGTATTAGCACCGAAAAGTATTTTCTTTAAAGCATCTACAGGACCGTTCACTTTAAACGGATCACCACCGCCTGAATCTCTGAATATTAATCCTAAAAGCATTTGATTATCACCTGAATAAATATTCATGAGCTCACGCTGGACCTTAGAGCGAGGATCAAGTAAAAAACGTGACGCATTCCAATCCAATAAGCTATTTTTTTCTCTAGGTGAACTAAGAATCCATTTTTTTACATCTTCATCCTTTGAGCTTTCTCTTATTACCTTCAGCATTTCATTTTGCAATAAAATTAGCCACTTGGGATCTTTAGATAATGAATCAAAAAATAATGTTGCCTGTTCTTGAATATATTCCAATTTCATAACAGGGCGTTCAATTCCTGGCAATATCTCTGAAACAAGTAACTCTGGAGTTAAATCTTGTAATCCTGTTCCCAAAGAATTCTTACCCACCAGTTTTAATTCAATTTCACCAGACACAGGAAAATCAATTTCATCCTCTGAATCATTACCCTTATCAAGAGGTGTAGCAAGAACCCATTTTTTTACCTCTTCGTCATTTGGATTTTCTCTGATTATCTTCCGCATTTCATTTCGCAATAAAATTAGCCCTTCGGGATCTTTGGATAACGAATCAGCACGCATCTGTATTTCATCTTGAATAAAAATCAATTTATCAATAGGGTTTTCAAGCTCGGGCAGAATCTCTGAAATAATCTTCTCTGGAGCTAAATGTTGTAATTTTTGTCCCGAAGAGGTCAACAATGATTCGATTTCAGCAATATCAAGCTCAACTTCTGCAACATTACCCTTGTCAAGTTTGTCTTTTGGAAAATACTTTTTAACCAGACTGGCATATTTCGCACCCTCTCTCAGATCAAGCAGATATAAAAATATCGGATCATTACCGCTTATTGATCCAAGCTGACGTGCCTTTGCAAATAAGGTATCAAACATATCTGGTGGTATTTCTTGATCATACATCACTGCCGCCAATGTCACAGCGGAATCAATTCCAGTAAATCCCAGATGTTCGATTTGAGCAATAATTGTTCTCAAATTGGCCAACGCCCCACCGAGGTTTCCATCTTTAAATAGATAGAGCATTGCTTCAACATCCGATTTTATCGAATTAAGATTTTCACTGACCGTAACATCCTTTTTTTCAGACAATGCAATTTTATGGAATGCATTAGCCAGATATATCAAAATAATCGGATCATTTTCTTTATTTTTGGCATCCTCTAATAATTTCTTAACAGCACCGCTAACAATTCCTTTGTTGATTTTTTCAACTTTCCCCAAATAATTTGTTAGGCGTCCTTTTAAATGAAGATCAACATCGTTTAGAAACGCTTTTAACATTTCTTTAGCTGCGTTATTATCCAAATTCTCACGGACTTTTGTTAACCTTTCTTTGAAGTTTCGATAATTCTTATCTAGTGGGATTATGCCTAGTTTAGCTGCCCACTCCCAAGTTCTTAAGCGCCTGTTGGCCATGTACCACAGTTCTTCTAGATCTCCAGACCATTGTCTACGCTGTTTCATACGCTACCCCCATACAGTGTTCTTCACAATTACAATTATAGACTATTGGCTAGATTCTGCCGCTGAAGGTAGAATAGTGAGGAAAGGATTGATTTACAGGAGAATACTATGTCACTAACGCCATCAAACATGATGCCTTTAGGCACCTCAGCCCCCAGCTTTTCTTTAAAAGATACTATTTCTGGAAAAACAATATCACTGGATTCTTTAAAATCGGACAAAGGAACAGTAGTAATGTTTATTTGTAATCACTGTCCATATGTGCAACATATTATTTCTCACGTAGTAGAAGTCGCAAAAAATTATCAAAAAAAAGGCATCGCTTTTATTGCAATCAACTCTAATGATGCTCAAAATTATCCTGCTGACGCGCCGAACAAAATGAAAGAAAATGCAATTGATCTTGGGTTTACATTCCCGTATTTATATGATGAAAATCAAGACGTAGCCAAATCCTATGATGCTGCATGCACTCCAGAATTTTTCGTGTTTGACAAAAAATTAGCTTGCGTGTATCGCGGACGATTTGATGATGCAACACCTAGCAATAAATCACCAGTCACAGGAAAAGATTTAACAGCAGCACTAGATCATTTACTATCCAATACACCCATTAATTCTGATCAAAAATCTTCGATCGGATGCAACATTAAGTGGAAGTAAAGGAGTGCTGGGTCACCCTATCACTTCAAGCAAAATCACAGGACCCAAACGGATCTGCATCATAAGATCCTGGATGCAATTCTTCACGAACATCTAATAAGGCACGCCCATTCATATCAGGACGAGACCATAATGTCATACCCATTCCCACGCTGATTGCGGCCTTGCCCAAGGTACCTGTAATAACAGCGGCAATTAACAAACTATTTACCACAGAACTAACGAACAAAGTACTCGCAACGACTGGAATTGTAACAGATAATAAAATGAAACTCGTAAAAATGGCTAAAATTCCAACGATAACCAGCATCTGACCGAGTTCATGTGTTGTAGGATAAGAATTTTCACAGTATTTCTTTAGCATCAGATTAAATTTATTTTCCCTTTTTTTATCTAAAGGCTTTTCAGCATAAGCAATCAGCGTTTCGTTTTCATCGTCTGAAATATCAACTTTTGCATGAATTTCATTTGCAGGTAACAATTTATGCACTGAACCCAAAGCATGCAGAGCGTTTTGAACCGCTTCTTGTAAAGCTGAATTTTGAAGCTTATTGATTCGATTATCGTAATTTTCATTCCCTGCAGCATCCACATTCTTCTTCATATCAACAGCCCCAATCTTCAATCATCCCTGCTCTGAGAGCAAGGATATATCTGCTATTTGTAAGAACATATTGCGAAGCTGTGAAAGAAGCAAAAGTCTATTATCACGTAGGCTTGGGTTTTCAGCCATCACCAGCACTTGATCAAAAAATTGATCCACAGGTGTTTGTAATGAGGCTAATTCTGTAAGAGCTTGATCATAATTACCTGATTGATAAAGGGAGGTAATTTCAGATTGTTTTGTGTTCATCAAATGAGCAAGATTTTTTTCAGCATCGTTTTCAAAAAGCTGTGGATTCACTTTTTCGAGATTGTTCGTTTGATTTTTTAAAATATTACTTACACGCTTATTCGCTGCGGCAAGCGATTTAGCTTCCGGCAAGGTTTTAAAATGTTGAACCGCTTTAATGCGTCCATCAAAATCCAAAGGATTGGTAGGGAATCGCGCATGTACAGCAGCAAAAATATCCGCAGAAACACCTTGTGCGCTGTACCATGTTCTTAAACGTTCCACAATGAAATTCAATGTCTCTTCTAAAACATTTTCATTTGGCAGTTTAACATGATAATGACTAACAGCAACTTCCAACAATTGACGCAGATCTAGCGATAATTTTTTTTCAATTGTGATGCGCAAAATTCCGAGGGCAGCACGACGCAATCCAAAAGGATCTTTATCGCCAGTAGGAGCCTGATTCACGCCAAAAATTCCCACTAAGGTATCTAATTTATCCGCTAAAGAAAGCGCACACCCTTCGAGTGTTTCCGGCAAAACATCGCCGGCAAATCGTGGCAAATAATGTTCACGAATCGCCAACGCAACATGTTGAGGTTCTTTAGCCAAAAGAGCGTAATAATGCCCCATGATCCCTTGAAGCTCCGGAAATTCACCGACCATTTTCGTCACTAAATCAGCTTTGGCGAGATGCGCTGCACGTTCTGCTTGTGAAGGATCCGCCTTAATAAGCTGCGCAATGGCCCGAGCCAATTGTTTATTTCGCTCGGTCTTTTCAAAAAGGCTACCTAATTTTGCTTGGAAAACAACTGATTTTAATTGCTCTACAAAAAGCTCAAGACTGTGCTTAATATCTTCTTGAAAGAAAAATTCAGCGTCAGATAATCGTGCACGAATCACTCGCTCATTACCCACGATTACAGAATTTTTATTAGTACTTTCAATATTACTAATCGTAATAAAATGTGGGAGTAATTTCCCCTCTTTATCTTGTACTGCGAAACTTTTTTGGTGCACTTGCATTGCACAAATCAAAGCTTCTTGTGGCACCACAAGAAATTTTGGATCAAATTTTCCTAATAATGCGACGGGCCATTCAACTAATCCTGTGACCTCATCCAGCAGCGCCTCATCAATAATGGGATTACCAAGGCTAGTCGCGCTCGCTTGAATTTTTTCTCGTATAGCATTTCTGCGGTCATTAAAATCGACAACCACCTTCGCTTCCAACAATTGCTTTTGGTAAGTAGAAGGCTCTTTTATAGCAATGCTACCAGGATGATGAAACCGATGACCATAGCTTTGCTGTGTCGGTATCACGCTCATTACAGGATCTTGAATCACCTCTTGACCAAACAACATCAAAACCCATTGAATAGGCCGAATAAATTGCGTCTCGTTCGCGCCCCAACGCATCGGTTTTGGAATCGGTAATTTTTTTAATGCCTCATTAACAATAGACGCAAGTAAAGACTGCGTGGCAGCACCCGGTTGTTGCTGTTCAAAATACAATCGCTCACCCTGATCGGTTTCTTTAAATGAAATGTCTTTCAAATCAACGCCACAGGATCGTGCAAATCCAAGAGCAGCCGGCGTTGGCTCTCCTTCTTGATTAAAAGCAGCTTGTTTTGCAGGGCCAAATCGCACTATGTGGCGAGTCGGTTGTTGATTGATTAATGCGCTGACGATAACAGCCATACGACGAGGAGTCGCATACCACGCAACAGATTCATGCTGTAATTCAGCTTGAATCAAGCCGTTTTTAATTCCTTCGCAAAAACTACTGGCTAAAATGGGCAGCATTTTCGCGGGCAATTCTTCGGTACCAATTTCAACGAGAAAATCTAGCGGTTTTTTGTCATGTTTAAAGATTGGCATTTTATTTTTCCTGCAATAATGGAAAGCCTAATTTTTCCCTAGCTTCATAATAACTTTGCGCAACGGCTTGCGTTAATTTCCGCACTTGCAGAATAAATCGCTGACGTTCAGTCACACTGATCGCACGCCGCGCATCCAATAAGTTAAAAGTATGCGATGCTTTTAAAGCCATTTCATAAGCGGGCAATGGTAAACTCAATGCAATTAATTCGTGACATTGTTTCTCATAATTTGAAAATAAGTGTTTTAAATGTTCGATATCGGCGTGTTCAAAATTATATTTAGACATTTCAACTTCGTTTTGATGGAAAACATCGCCGTAAGTCACTCGTCGGCCATTGCTTTCAGTCCACAAAACATCATACATACTTTCAACACCTTGAAGATACATCGCAATTCGTTCGAGACCGTAAGTAATTTCTCCCGTCACAGGTTTGCACTCCAAACCTCCGACCTGTTGGAAGTAAGTAAACTGTGTAATCTCCATACCATTTTGCCACACTTCCCAACCCAAACCCCATGCGCCCAGTGTAGGTGACTCCCAATTATCTTCAACAAAACGAATATCGTGTTCGAGAGGATCAATGCCTAATTCACGCAACGAATCTAAGTAAATTTCCTGAATATCGTTAGGTGATGGTTTTAAAATGACTTGGTACTGATAATAATGTTGCGCGCGATTGGGATTGGCACCATAACGTCCATCCGTCGGACGACGGCACGGCTGAACAAACGCTGCGGACCAAGGCTCAGGACCAATAGCACGTAAAAAAGTAGCCGGATGAAAAGTACCCGCTCCTACTTCAAGATCCAGAGGCTGAACAATCACACAACCTTGTTTAGACCAAAACTCATTGAGTCTTGAAATAAGTTCTTGGAAGGTTTTTGGTAAGGCTTTTAGTGTTGGCATCGGTCACTCGATTAAAAAGGGATCCTAGAACAATTGAAGGGGAAGAATATGGATCTTCCCCTCAAAAGAATTAGCGATTAACTACGTAATTTTGCAATGAGCGCTACCAACTCATCTTTAGATGTCGCACCTGGAACAAATTCTGTTTTACTGTAACTACGATTACTTAAAATAAATGCGGGTGTTCCCATCAAGCCCAGTTCACGTGCTAAACGAAAATTTTCATTGATTTGATCTTCCACTTCTTTAGATGACATATCTTTTTTGAGCTTGGTAACATCCAATCCAGATTTTTTAGCGACTGCAAAAATACTCTTTTCGTTTAATGGACCAGTGCTTGCTAACAGTGCATCATTAAATTTTGCAAACTTTTCTGCGCCTTGTTTGTTAGCTGCTATCACTGCTTTCGTTGCAATTTTTGAAGATTCACCAAAAATCGGAAGACCACGAATGACTACTTGAACTTTTGGATCTGCTTTAATGAGCTCACCAATAACAGGTGACATTGATTTGCAATGGCCACATTGGTAATCCAAAAATTCTACGATTGTTACGTCACCGTTAGTATTACCTAATGTCGGTGCTTGAGCAGCATTAAATAATGCCACCGCATTTTTTGCGATCGCATCTTTCGCTTTTGTTGACACTTCAGCCATTTGTTTTTGTTGAAGTGCTTTGGACGCTTCTATCAAAACTTCAGGTTTATTAACGAGGTAATCATGCACGACTTGCTCGATTTGTTGCTTTTGATCAGCGCTGAAATTAGCTGCTGGAGCAGGTGTAGCCGTCGGCGTCGCTGTAGCATCTGCTAACCATAAAAATAGAATAGTAATGCACCCTAGTCCAAGCGTAGATGCGGCACTAATAGCAATTTTGGATGTCTTCACGGTCAGTTCCTCGGTTAAGTTGGTAAAATGGTACCCTATCACGCTGTGCATTTAAGTCAAGTGCGAAACACTTATCCTAATAGAGATTGAAGCGCTCAAAAGCTATTGTATGTAACCCGGATAAAGATCTCCTCTACGGTCATTGATTAAGCTTTCTTTGCCTTAAAACAATGTTTAATGCTAGGATCATCACGCATGCAATCGAAAATTCTGTTTTTTTCTGACATTATAAGAGGCAAATATGCAAAAATGGACTGCTGACAAAAGCCAACAAAGCGGGCAAAGGAATGCTGAGGCGCTTACAGCTATTCAGAAGCTGAGAAATCATTCTAACCCAATCTGTCAACTTCAGGATTATCCAAATTTACTCAAAGACGCCCGACTCGCAGAAGCCTTTCAAAATAACAACAGTATTACGGCTTTGCATATTAAAACACCCTTATCAGAAGGAGAAATGGTCAGATTATGCGATCTGGTAGAGTCTAACCCAAGGCTTGTAAAAGTCGCCCTTTACAATAAAACCTTACCTTTAAAGGCAAAAACAAACACTACAAAAGAAAGTAGTATATCTGCGAGTTTGGAACAAAATGCATTAATGGCTAACCCACAAAACAAACAATTGTTTGATCCAGCCCAACAGAATGTCGTTATTGAAAACCCACGAATATTATTGTTTGATAGCTATTTCGCGGAATTGGCCTCCCATCAAAACATCACCACAATAATCCTTACTAACTATTTAACCCATTATTATCAAATAACTCGCCTAGCAAGAATTCTAGCTATCAACACACGTATTTTGAAAATTTCCTTACACAAATTTGCGGAATTCGGATGGGAACATGAAGAAGAATCAAAATCTCAATTATTTGGCACTAGAGGATCCGATGATACATTACAATCTACTGTGGCAAGGCTGTTTTCTTCATTAAAGTTCAATGCTTCACTGGTCGAAGTTAATCAGGGAAGAACTAACTGTCTAAAGGTACCGCCTAATATCTCCTCCGAGCAAATTAGTGCTCTTATAAGTTGCTTACAATCTCCTTATAAAATTGAGAAACTAGAGCTAAGTGAAATACAACCAGAAATTTTTCAGCGCGTCCTACCAAACTGCACAATAACTCAATTACATTTTTCATGTGATATCGAGCGCAAAGAATATAAGCCTATTGCCGAACTTCTAGAAAATAATCTCAGTATTCAAGAAGTCTCCCATGGCACACAACCGAGTTATGTTGAGAAGCTATCAAACCAAGACTCTACGTATAATGCAGGAATTCCCAACCAATTAAAGGTTAATAAATTCTTACACTCGTTTGAAGAAGGCGGTACTACTCAAAGAATTCTCGCCGAAGATCTCACATTTAATCCTTTCAAATCGAATATATTTGTTAGGAAACTGGAAACATGCCGAGCTGTAAGGCATATTCACTTTCAAAAATTAACAATGCCTGAACCTGAATTATTTGAGATTTTTTGCGCTCTTGAAAGAAGTGGATGCTCTTCATTAAGATCACTAATAATTTCTGACATGCAACTCTCACCTCGTGTGATTAAAAAGATTATTGATATTGTTAGCAATCATCCCAATTTTACAATACTTCAACTCATTTCAGTTGGTTTCGGTGATTCTGACATACCGTTATTGACTCAGTGGCTAAAAAACAATCCTCCCCTGACTGTGCTAAATTTACACGGCAACCTCATCGGTAACGACGGCATTAATTCCTTGTGTCAAACATTAGAAACGAACAAACGGGTTTCAAGCCTTTACCTCGGCGGAAACCGATTTGATACGACGGCTTTACCTGCAATTACACGCTTATTATCACAAAACAGTTATATCGCCCGTTTAAATTTGCAATCTAGTTGTTTACTCGAAAATGATGTTAAATCATTTATCGACACTCTTAAAAAAAGCAATTATTCAATTGTTGATCTTAAAATTAGCCACCATACCTATAAAAATACTTATAAGGTAGGCGGCTATAATGGTCAACAGGTTGTAACAGCCTATAAAAAACAATTTACTGATATGATAGACAAATTTGTTGCTCGAAACGCTGAAGAACGCGCTAAATTATTCACACATGTCAGACGAAACGAAATACCTCAAGTTCGAAAAATGTTTGCTAATCGAGTAAGCCCACTGTGTACTGACGACAACGGCGATACCTCACTACACGTTGCACTAGTACAACAACCTTTTAGTTTTGAATTAGTCGAGTGCCTTATAAAATGTGGCTGTCATCCTCTGTTAGTCAATAAAGCTGGGATTGCATCCATCGACTTACTTCCCGCCGATTCTTCTGCTGAATTAGTTCAACTTTTTCAAAACCCACAATTTTATTTTTCTTCAAAAACGCCAACCAAAGGCGGTGAATCCGATCTCAAAAAAATAAAAAAAGAAGCTGCTCCTCCAAAAGGAAATATGCGAATGGATCAATTTTTAGCGCCACAAAATTCACAATCAAAAGCAGCACCTAAAAGAACTCTTGACTCTAACGATGAAGCAGGTGAACAAGCCTTGGAGAAGCCGGGCGAAATTAAACAAGCAAAAATAACTCCAAATACCATTGAAACCTCTCTCTATAATCAATCTCAAGCAATTAAAACTGCCTATTTTGCCACATTAAATAATCAGAGCGGTTTATTAGGACAATGTATAAAAGATATGGATCCATTACATCGATACCAAGATGGCAATTCTCTTTGGCATATCGCAGTAACACACAGTGCATATGATTGTCTCCATGTAGTATATCGTCACAAAGAATCTGCAAAAATCACTAATTTATTTTTACAATTACCTCTTCATCTCGCCTGCTTACACATTGATATTGCTGGATCCATTGAATTAGTAGATTTTGTTTTATCCGCCAATCCACAAGCTGCTAATGCTGTCGACGCCTTTGATCAAACTCCATTATTTTGTCTGACAGGTGGATTTAAAGATTCAAACTATAATCCTCATGCTGATCGAATTCGCGCTGAAGCAGCCGTAATATTATTATCACATGGCGCTAACCCAAATCACATTGTTGACGATCTCAACAATCAACGGGCTCAATGTTCAATTTTGCAAAAAGCAATCTCTCGTGGATTATACAAACTTGGAAAAGTAATAATGACCTCACCTCAGTGTAATTTAGCACATGTTGATTCTGCTGGTTGGAGTGCATTGCATTATGCTGTATTTTTCGGCCAAATTGAGATCTTAGCTCGACTTCTGATTCAACCCAATGTTGATTTCAATAGCACTAACATTGAAGGGAGAACTCCGCGTCAAATGGCGCGCGATCATCAATTTGCACCCGGCCAAAAAAATAGCGCATCCCTAAAAGGACAAATCGAAGCATTATTTGAAGCCCGCTCTCAACAACGATTATTTTCTCTTGCAAGTGATGTGCACTGGGTAAAAAACCTCACCATACGATTCGGTTGCCGTTTTGGGCGAAATCAAGAGTTAGTTCAATCATTCAACGAAGAACATGCGCTTTTACAAAATGAGGTTCGCGCACAAATGAAAAGCGAAGGTAATTATCTTAGCGCAAGCCTTACCTTCATAGTTTCAAAAGGGGAACACCAACCAGGCAGTGACTTGCCTCGAGTAGCCGTTAAAGTGAATATGACATTCACACCGAAATATCATCCCACACATGCGTGGCAATCCGAAGAAATTATCGAAAAACCCAATTCCACTTCAACATTTAAAAAATTTAAGCGTAGTCCGGATGCGCGGGACCGAATTCTTGCGCGATTTGATGCGGCACCAGAGGACATAAAAAGTACCGCAGTTGACAATGTTAATAACGCTGGGCGACCACTAAGCAAAGAAGGTATCGAAAAATTATTTCGATCAGAAGATTCTTCTGCTGACGAATACGATTTTGAAAAACATTTTCATCATTCTGAGCCGGCATTATTTGATCATTTGCAACAACCCCACATTATAAAACATATTCTAGATGCTCTTCACGCTAATATACAGTTTTCCAGAGGCTGCAAAATATACGCAGTTGTGCTCAATGCCTTTTCAAAAAATTACCTATGCCCTGATTGTATGGTCGCAACGATGGGTTTTCAGAATACAAAACAAGGTGAATTTTTTAAATCATTAAAAACTGAGCTTCGTGATATTGGTTGCGTATTCCCCCTTAAAAGTCCTCTTCGTTCAATTACACTTTTTAGTGCGCAACAAAATTATAAACAACCTCGAAAATCTGCCGACGAACACGAAAACACTGTGATCGACATTAGAGCGTATCCAAACAATCAAATTTTAAGTCAAGATGCCACAGCCATACAGCCTACCTCTACCGTATACACTTCAAGGAAATAGCTTTAACTGATAGGCGCGATTAAATCCCTACTTCACTGCATTGGGGAACCCGGCAAAATCCTCGGTAGTAAGCTATAATTTAGGGTAGGGAGATGTTCACACCTAGCTTTGGTGTGTTCTTCTGTAACTATCACTTTAAGGAGGGAATTATGAAAACTCAATTAGCATTAGCAGTGCTGCTTGCAGTATGTACTGTCTCTGTACAGGCTCAACAGTCTACGGGAAGCAGTTCAAGTGGGGGTTCAAGCTCAGGAGCTAGTCCAAGTTCAACCGTAAATGCCGGCAAAAGCCAATCTGGACCAGCTAAAGATGAGCCTCCAGCCCAAAAACCACAAAAAGTCGCGTATGCGAGATGCTGCGTTCCTCCCGGTGGAGACGGCACATCAGAAAAACCCTATAGCTCATTCGCAGAGGCAGATGCGGACAAAAGTTGGAATAAATTATCGGTCATGCCTACACAAGGTGACCTAGACAAAATGGGTAGCGACACACTTCAGTCACAAACTGATGAAAAGGGTTCTGTAAACGTCAATAAAGCTCCAACCTTTACTCCGCCTCCAAGAAGCACTCAAACCACGTTGTCTGGCCGAGTCATTGAAACCATTGGCACTAGCAATATCTTCGATTGCAAATGTGCTCCGCCCAGCGCTCCTGGTAAATAGTCCTGAAGGGGTCAGATCTAAGCTTGATGTGACCCCTTACCCTCACCTGTTCATTCTACCTTTACTAGGTAAAAATACGCACTTTTACAGCAATAAAAAGCTAGCACTCTCCAGCAAAGACTGCTAAAATGGGTCAATTCAATTAGAGTCCTGGAGAAGTCTATGTCAAATAGTCTACAGAAATTGGAGTTAGCGGTCCCAATGGGGAGCCTAGAAAGCTA
This sequence comes from Gammaproteobacteria bacterium, assembly GCA_019748175.1. Lineage (NCBI taxonomy): Bacteria > Pseudomonadati > Pseudomonadota > Gammaproteobacteria > Gammaproteobacteria bacterium. The sequence goes on along the minus strand of JAIEPX010000005.1, from coordinate 9,410 downwards.
TATTCATTGGGCCCAACAAATCCCTTTGCTGACCGCTGAAGAAGAGATAGAGCTGGCGCTTCATTTTGCTAAAACTGGCGACCACGAAGCCGCTCGACGTATGATTATGTCCCACATGCGATATGTTATCAGTGTGGCTCGCGGTTATCTAGGCTATGGCCTCGCTTTATCAGATCTTATCCAGGAAGGCGCGATTGGCTTAATGAAAGCCGTAAAACGTTTTGACCCCACCAAAGGCGTACGATTAGTTTCGTTTGCTATGCATTGGGTCAAAGCCGAAATTCACGAATTCATCTTACGCAACTGGCGTATTGTCAAAGTAGCTACCACCAAAGCTCAACGCAAACTTTTCTTCAATCTGCGCAAAGCTAATAAAGTACGCGATTGGTTAAGTTGTAGTGAAGTGAAACTGCTTGCGCATAAACACGACGTTAAAGAAATCGAAGTGTCTCGTATGGAGGAAAGACTTCATGGCCGCGATGTCGCTTTTGATCGCGCTTCTAATGATGACGACGACATATCAGCGCCCGCTGAATTTCTAGAGTCTCATCAATTCGACCCAGCCCACGCTGCTGAGTCACGTGATTGGTCATCACAACGGGAGCAATCACTTCACTCAGCCTTAGCTGAATTAGATCCGCGCAGTTTGGACATTTTACAACATCGTTGGTTAAATGATAGCAAGTTGACTCTGCACGATTTGGCTGCAAAATATAATGTTTCAGCAGAACGCATTCGACAGCTTGAAAAACATGCCATGATGAAAGTGAAAAAAGTGATCGAAGAAGCGGCTTAACTAGATCTGCCCTTTTATCCGAAATCTCGTGATGCGACAACAGCGCCAACAGTTCCCAATACTCCACTGGCCAAGCATAAAACGATACCTTGTACAAAACCAAAATCGGTTAATTGAAAAGTACTTTGATATAATGCTGCTAAATTATCGACATTCGGCAATAACCACAACAAAATCGAATTGACGACAACCCATGTTAACATTCCTGCAGTAAGTCCGATAAATAATCCTGAAATTAAAAAAGGTGCGCGAATAAAAAGACTATTGGCACCGACCAATTGATAAATCTCAATTTCATGTCGATGTTTTTCTAACGTTAATTGAATGCTATTACTGACGATGAGAATTCCTCCGACTATCAATAAAATGCCCAAAATAAAACTGAGTTTCTTTAAAGTGGACAACATGCCTTGCAATCGTTGCAACCACAAACTATCAATTTGCACTGTCTCTATAATAGGATTAGGGGCAAGGGTCGCTTGAAGTTTTTTTGCTGTTTCACTCAAATTTTCAGTAGGTTTGAGTTTAACCGCAATAACACCCGGCAACGGATTATTCGGGAGTGTTTGCAAAACGCTCTGCAAATTAGATTGCTGAGCCATTTCTTTTAACCCCTCTTCAGGTGAAATATAATGAATTTCGGCCACACTGAGATCTTTATGCAGTTGCGCCATGAGATTTTCGATATCGCTTTTTTTTGTTTCAGATTTTAAATAAACACTCACTTCCGTACTATTGTACCATTGATGACTGACCTTATTTAAATTAGCCGTCACTAACCAAAATAATGCCGGTAAACTCAGCGTAGCTGTCAGCAACAACACTGTCACCAAATTCGCCAATCGATATTGAGCAATACGGTCAAGGCAAATTGTGAGAATATTATACAGTTGTTTTAAGCCTTGATGTTTCATCAATACACTCCATTAATAATTTAATCACAACTGACCAATCTACCTTGATTTAAATGCAATACGCGGTACTGATTTTCATCAATCAACGATAAATTGTGTGTAGCGATTAATACGTTTGTTCCGATACGATTAAATTCAGTAAATAAATTTATAATTTCATTAGCAAGATCTGGATCAAGATTTCCTGTGGGTTCATCGGCCAATAAAATTGTTGGGCGATTAACAACAGCCCGTGCAATATTAGTTCGTTGTTGTTCTCCCAACGATAAATTACTACAAAGTACTTTTTCTTTATTTAACAAACCCACTTTATCTAACGCAGCTCGAACACGGCGCGGAATTTCTTTGGTGGGAGCACCATTAATCACTAAAGGTAAAGCAACGTTTTGAAAAGCAGTCTGATCAAGAAAAAGCATTGGGGATTGTAAAATAACGCCCATCCTACGACGTAGGAGTGGCTTGGTCTGACGATGAAGATTGGCAATAGCATGATGACCTAACCATACTTTACCCACTGAACAATCTTCTAACAAGGCGATAATTTTTAATAATGTGCTTTTGCCGGCACCGGAATGCCCTGTCACATAAGCCATCTCGCCATCCTTGAGCTCAAAAGAGACCTGCTTTAAGGCAACATGCCCATTAGGATACTCTTTAGTTACATGTTCAAACCGAATCATGTTTTTCCTCCGATTGAGGTGTGAATAATGCCTCAATAAAGGCATTACTGTCAAAAACCTGAAGATCTTCCGCCGATTCACCAACGCCAATAAAACGAATGGGCGTCGCTAATTGCTTTGCAATGGCAAAAATAATTCCGCCTTTTGCGGTACCATCTAATTTTGTCAGAGTAATTCCCGACACTTTGACTGCTTCAAAAAAAAGCTTTGCTTGTTGCAGACCATTTTGTCCTACCGTTGCATCAAGCACAAGCATGACTTCATGAGGCGCATTAGGATCCAGCTTCGTTAATACACGTTTAATTTTTTTGAGTTCTTCCATCAAGTGAGTTTGTGATTGCAAACGTCCCGCTGTATCCGCGATTAAAATATCGACTCCGCGCGCTTGCGCTGCTTGAAGAGCATCAAAAATGACCGAAGCGCTATCAGCACCCGGCTGCTGTGAAATCACTGGCACATTATTGCGCTGTCCCCATACTTGCAATTGTTCTACTGCAGCCGCACGAAACGTATCTCCTGCAGCAAGCATCACTTGTTTACCTTCATCCGTAAATTTTTTCGCCAGCTTACCGATGGTGGTTGTCTTACCCGAACCATTCACGCCCACCATTAAAATTACCGTCGGCTTTTGGGTTTCATTCAAAATCAGCGGAGCCGAACAGGGTTTAAGCACATCCGCAAGAATATTTTTGAGATGAAGTAATAATTGTTGAGGATCATTAAGATCTTCTCTCGCAATTTGTTGCGTCAATTGTTTAATAACTGATGTGCATACTTCCATACCCACGTCTGCAAGCAACAACTGAGTTTCGATATCGGTGAGAAGAGTGGCATCGATAACTTTTTTGCCCAAAAAAAGCGTGGATAACCCGTCCGTCAGTTGATGACGTGTTCTTTTAAGTCCCGATCGCAAACGTGCAAAAAGTCCCGTTTTTTCCGGATTCGCATCATTTTGATCTTTATTTGATTTTAAAAATCTTAGCATCGTGTTTTGCCTCAACACCGTTCTACAAGAGTATATTTTCACAGAGACTCACCCTTGGGTGAAAGCTCCACCCCCGGGTGGGTCGCATTGCACGTAGAGAGAGGTCTGGCTGGACTTTCTTACAAGTGCCTGTGATGCTACACTGTCCGGCCTTAAGTCTCAATGTTTATGCAATTCTCAAGTTTAGCGAGGAATTATGAAAAGCTTTTTACAGTATACTGGTTTAGCAACTTTATGCGCATTATCACTCGGAGCAGACGCCAAGGTTCACGAATATCAATTAGACAATGGCCTTCGCATTCTCGTAAAAGAAGATCATCGTGCCCCTGTTGTAATCTCTGAGGTCTGGTACAAAGTTGGATCAAGTTACGAACCGTTAGGCATCACCGGAATTTCTCACATGCTTGAGCACATGATGTTTAAGGGCACCAAAAAATTTGGCCCTGGACAACTTTCTACGATTGTCTCAAATAATGGCGGTCAACAAAATGCTTTCACTGCCGATGATTACACGGGTTATTATCAGTTATTTGAAAAAAGCAAATTACCCATCAGTTTTGAATTAGAAGCCGATCGCATGCAAAATCTCATTTTTGATCAAGCAGAGTTTACTAAAGAACATCAAGTTGTGATGGAAGAACGCCGCTTACGCACAGACGATGATCCACAATCACTCACCCTCGAACGATTTATGGCGGCAGCTCACATTTCGAGTCCTTATCATCATCCCATCATTGGTTGGATGAGTGATATTAATCAGCTTACGCTTGCCGATCTCAAATCGTGGTACGAAAATTGGTACGCACCCAATAATGCAACGGTTGTCGTAGTAGGCGATGTTGTTCCTGATGAGGTTTTTGAATTAGCCAAACGCCATTTTGGTTCAATACCCGCTAAAAATTTCACACCCGTAAAAGAGACACCTGAAATTGTGCCTCTAGGGAAGCGTGAAATTGTCGTTAAAACACCTGCTAAATTACCTTGGCTTGTCATGGGCTATAATGTCCCCACAGCAAAAACTGCAAAAGAACTTTGGGAAGTTTATGCATTGGACGTGGTAACAGGGATTTTAGATGGTGGTCGTAGCGCACGATTTGAAAAAGAAATAGTACGAGAAAAAGAAATCGCTAGCTCCATTAGCGCAGGTTATTCACCTTTTGATCGTCTCGATTCATTACTAACAATCAGCGCAACCCCTGCAGCAAAACATAACGCTGCTGATGTAAAACTCGCGATCTTAAATCAAATTGAAAAACTCAAAAAAGAGTTAGTCACGCCCAGTGAATTAGCACGTGTAAAAGCACAAGTTGTGGCGCAAAAAATTTACAAAAAAGATTCAATTGCTGATCAGGCCTATGAAATTGGGGGCCTAGAATCAGTAGGATTATCTTGGCGTTTAAGCGAAGACTACGTTAAAAATATTCAGGCTGTAACTCCAGCACAAATTCAAAAAGTGGCTAAAAAATATTTGATTGAAGATAGACTGACGATCGCTGTTCTAGAACCTTTACCACTAACAGGTAAAGAATCGCAAGCACCTTCAACTGCCGGAGAAGGTCATGTTCACTAAACGAGTATTAACGGTAATTTGGATGACTATTATGACTACAATTGTTTCAGCACAACCGACAAATCGACAAGTTGTTCCCATTGAACATTGGCAAACAAAAAATGGAATCCCTGTTTATTTTGTGTCTATGCATGAAATTCCTATCATTGATGTGAGCGTTGTTTTTTCCGCAGGCTCATCATTTGATGGCGAACATGGTGGCATTGCTACATTAACTAATGCGATGCTGGATGAAGGCACTAAACTTCATAGTTCAGATGAAATTGCTCAAGCATTCGAAGATGTCGGGGCTCAATTTAGATCCGGTGTCGAATTAGATTATGCGACTGTCTCTCTGCGCAGTATGTCTGACAAAAAATTTCTAGATCCTGCCGTCAATGTATTCACTGATGTGATCAATAACCCGACTTTTCCTCATCAAGATTTCAAACGATTACAACAACAAGTTCTACGTGCTTTGCAAGAACAAGAGCAAGAACCTGGAACTATCGCGGAACATGCTTTTTATTCAGCACTTTACAATAACGGCCCCTATTCAGAACCTTCTTTAGGTACTGTTGAAACCGTACGCCAATTATCAGCTGAAGATCTCATTCGTTTTTACAAACATTATTATACCGCTACGAATGCACACATCGTTTTAGTCGGTGACATCAGCCGTCCAGAAGCTGAAAAATTAGCTCAAAAAATTGTCGGAGATTTAGCACACGGCGATAAGAAAAACGTTCTGAACTTATCAGATTTATCTCATAGTTCATCTGTAAAAAATATTCGCTTCCCTTCCGCTCAAACTCATATTCTTATTGGCCAACGTGCGATACCTAGACTGTCGCCCGATTATTTTCCGCTCAGTGTAGGCAATCAAATTCTTGGGGGTGGAATTTTAACATCACGATTATACAAAACTGTGCGTGAAAAAGGCGGGCTAGCGTATAGTGTTTATAGCTATTTTGATGCCACGAAATTGCAAGGTCCCTTTATGATTGGATTACAAACTCGCAATGAACAAGCCAAAAATGCAATCAAAATTGCGCGTGAAACTCTAGCTGATTATATTTCTCACGGCCCTTCAGAAGAAGAACTTGATGAAGCCAAAAATAATCTTATCAATGGATTTGCGCTTCGATTAGCGAGCAATAAAGCCATTTTGGCCAATGTTGTCAATATCACAACCTATGGTTTGCCGCTCGATTATTTAGATACCTATCGTGATCATGTGCGCAAAGTTTCTGCGCAGGACATCAAAGCTTCGTTTCAGCGTCACATTAACCCTAAAAACCTAGTGACAATTACCGTTGGAAATAGCATCTTTTGAACGACAATCAACTTCGCATAATCGGCGGTCGCTGGCGTGGCCGTCGCATTTCTTTTCCTGATAGTGCAGGTTTGCGTCCAACCGGTGATCGAATTCGCGAAACCCTTTTCAATTGGCTACAAAACGATATTCAAGATGCTCATTGTTTAGATTTATTTTCAGGAAGCGGTGCGCTTGGATTTGAAGCCTTATCTCGCAGTGCAGCTTCTGTTACTTTCGTTGATCAAAATGCTGAAGTGATTAAATACTTGCATTCCACAGCTGAAAAATTATCCGCAAAAAATATTAACTTGATTCATGATGCAGCGCCTTCTCAGTCACTCAGCAAAAAATTAGCTAACCATCAATTTTCTATTGTGTTTATTGATTCACCTTTTCATCAGGGTCTCATTGAAAAATGCTGTGCCTGGTTAATCGAGTCGAATCTATTATCCAAAAACGCCTTAGTTTACATTGAAGCCGAGCGTGAGCTTTCCCCTCTCCCCATCCCGGCTGATTGGGAAGTTCTAAAATCTAAATTCACTGGGCAGGTGGGATACCATTTGGTTCGCTCAGTTTTTCAATTAAAAAACGAATAGTTTTATCAACGGACTCTTCTGGGGTTTTGCTGTATTCTTGTGCAGCACGATTGGCAACCACTACGCAGGCAGAAGATGCGCGGTGCCCTAATACTTTTGCTAAAGCAAAAATCGCCGCAGTTTCCATTTCAAAATTTGTCATGTTGAGTTGTTGTAATTTTTCGATAAAATCCTTTATTTTAAGCTGAGCGCGAATTACTCGACCTTGTGCCGCATAGAAACCGCCCGTGGTTACTGTGGTTCCGATAATAGCTTCGCTTCCTCTAAATAAATTTGTTAATGCGGCATCACCCTCAACGACGTAGCACTGTTGAATAGCAGGATGGCCTTCAAATTTATCGATAATAGCTTGCCTGAAACGTGTTTCATCGTTGTTGTAGTTGATATCGTAAAAATTTGCCAGCCCATCCAAACCTAATGCTCGTTCTGAAACAACAATACTATCAATAGGAGTATTTTTTTGAAGTGAACCACAAGTGCCAAGACGAATAATTTGAAGACTTCTGATATCAGACTTGACGGTGCGAGTTTTAAAATCAATATTGGCCAACGCATCCAATTCATTCATGGCGATATCGACTCCACCAACGCCCATCCCGCTGGAAATAACGCTAATGCGTTTGTTGCCTACGTAACCGGTGTGCGTTACTAGTTCCCGTTTTTGTTTTCTGATTTCAATGCGATCAAAATAGCGTGATACTAGAGGGACTCTGTCAGGATCACCGACAAGGATCACACAATCAGCTAAATCTTCCGGCAACAAATTCAAATGATAGATACTACCATCCTTGTTTAATATGAGTTCGGATTCAGAAATGCGCATAAAATGTCCTCTAGTGTTAGCGGTTACCTATTCACCCAAAATTTCCAGTCCAACTTAGCATAAAATACCAAGGCTTCCAATGATAGGGGCACATCTTGAGTATGGCAATCATTGATCACCACATACGCCTCGGCCTAGTGGGCAATATTTTGCGTTATCGAGCATCTGACAATGTCTCGAAGTCAGCAGGGTAGGCATAGACAATAGAGCGTGGTACGCTCTTGTCTCCTTTTAATTAATTGTTGATTGAGGCAAGTGATGGATATCAGTGTATTTGATTTATTTTCGATTGGGATTGGCCCTTCGAGCTCACATACGGTTGGCCCCATGTCGGCCGCCAATGCATTTGTAAAAAAACTTAGCGCTGAAAATAAGCTCGAGCAAGTACAATCGATTCAAATTGAACTTTTTGGTTCATTGGCGCTTACGGGCGAAGGCCACGGCACCGATAAGGCTGTATTACTCGGCCTTGAAGGATATTCTCCTGATCTCGTCGATCCTGCGTATATCGTGCCTCGTTTCCTTACAATTTGTAATGAAGAACATCTCAATTTAAATAATACAAAAAAAATAAAATTTTCAAAAAACGCGGATATGCTTTTCCATGACGACCCTCTTCCTAAACATCCTAATGGTTTGCAATTTACAGCGAAGGATCAAAATAATTCTGTTTTATCGAGCGAAATTTATTACTCAGTGGGCGGTGGTTTTATTGTTACGGATGCGGAATTTGATCACGAACCTTCTCACAATAATAAAACACCTTATTCTTTCGATACGGGCGCACAATTACTCTCACATTGCCAAAAAGAAAATATTACTATCGCTGAATTAATGATGGCCAACGAATCTGTTTGGCGCTCTGAAAATGAAATTCGTGAACGATTACTTTCTATCGCTGAAATTATGCATAACTGCATTCAAAAAGGCTGTGAAACAAGAGGAATATTACCGGGCGGTCTTAATGTGAAACGTAGAGCTGCGGACCTTTATGAACGAATATCTAATAAAGGAAAGCCTCATCATCATCACCCTGAAATGATGAACTGGATCAATGTTTATGCCATGGCTGTTAATGAAGAAAATGCGGCGGGTGGTCGTATCGTCACGGCACCGACAAACGGTGCTGCAGGAATTATTCCAGCCGTTTTAGAATATTACCGCGTTTTTTTTGAAGATGTGTCAGAAAAAAATATCATTGATTTTTTACTCACAGCGGGTGCCATTGCTATATTATATAAAAAACGCGCATCGATTTCGGGTGCAGAAGTGGGTTGCCAAGGTGAAGTGGGTGTGGCTTGTTCGATGGCTGCTGCAGCTTTAACGGCGGTACGCGGTGGTTCTGTCATTCAAGTTGAAAATGCGGCGGAAATTGGGATGGAACACAATCTAGGTCTGACTTGTGATCCCGTTCATGGATTAGTACAAATTCCTTGCATAGAAAGAAATGCGATGGGTGCAGTTAAAGCAATCAATGCCTCAGGACTCGCACTCGCAGAAACAGGTGCAAATTTAGTATCACTCGACAAAGTCATTGCCACCATGAAACAAACAGGTAAAGACATGTTAAGCATTTATAAAGAGACCGCCAAAGGCGGTCTGGCTGTGAATGTACCTGAGTGTTAGCCTGGCTCTAGCCTTATACAAAAACAAATTCCGAAAAGGCTGTCGCGAGATGCTTCCTTTTTTATATTTAGGGGGGAGAATCACGATTCTCTCCCCTAAAACCCCTCATCGTGAAAGGAAGCT